>NZ_CAXSWZ010000022.1:0-56205 GCF_964241245.1 Allofournierella massiliensis | reverse complement strand
AGTACCGGCTGCTCGCTACGCTTTGCCGGGTCTGGTCTTTCACCAGACTGTATTACCTGCACCGAACTGGCGCACCCTCAAAGGCCTCCTTACCACATGGCTCAAAGAAACAGATGATACCTGTATTGTTATCCCATGTGACAGTACTGAGGCCTGGATTGTTGCAGCATATGATCAAACCGATGGAATTGAGACGATTGAAGAGCCGTGGGAACATATCATTGCACACGGGAAATATTATCACAACATTCGGATTCCAGGCCAGAAAAAGCGCACCAGCATATTTGAGCAGTTTGTACCTACTGTCTGTGAGAACTGGTCCAAAGTAACCGAACTTTGCCAGAGCGCACATGATTTCGAGGAATCTCTTTTGGCACTTGTATAAATTCTTCAGCCGCATAAAGGCCGCATGGGATGCAAAACCCCATGCGGCCTTTATGTTTTGCCCTTGAAATCAAATTTCTATGAGCCTGATCTCTCGCCCCTGAACATGGGCATCGCGCAGCGTGAACAGCGTCCCCCCTTTGTCCCGTCCATCATACACCGCAATCACACGTTGCGACTGGGCAACCATATAGCGATTGCGGTTCATGTAGCACGAAGGAACATAGTGGTCGGAGATCACTTTCACGCCATCGCAGGCAGTCAGCATTCTGTGAAACTCTTTGTCCTTCGTCTTCAGCCGGCCGGCATAGGGGATCGCTGCTTCTAAAAACAAGCCGTCATTTTCTTTTTTTGCTTCGGCAACGACTGCCGCAAACATAAGATCGGCACCTTCGGCAAAACCGGAAATAAATCGAGTGTAGCCATCCTCAATCGCCGCTGCTACCTCTTTCCGCAATGCTTCTTCCACAAATTCCTTCTTCTCCGCTGGAATATCTCTGTGGCCCGTTATACAGCAGGTTTTCGTTTCGGCTTCCATCCTGTTTCCTCCTATATCTCTTCACTTTATGCCATTCTTGTATAGGCAATATTGCCTATAACACTACTCCTCCATTATAGGCAATAATAGAGATATGTAAAGAAGGAAGTGGAGGAAACGACCAGGAATGATCTCATACGAGCCCTTGTGGCAAACCATGAAGCGGCATGGCGCAACCACATATACCTTGCAGGCCAAGGCCGGTATCAGCAGTTCGACCATCCGCCGGATGCAGGCGAACGAATCCGTCTCTACCAATACTTTGGACACGCTCTGCAAATTTTTTAACTGTGAACTGGATGACATCGTAAAATTCCAGCCCGATGAAAAATAGCACGGAGAAATGGTGATTGCTGTTTCTCCGTGCTGTTTTTCTTATGGTTTAGGAAAATACTACTTCGATTATGAAAATCTAAAATCTCATTTCGGATTTGCATAAATTTTTTCATAAAAAAATTGACCCAAGATTGCACATAGCCCTTTTATGATAAGCTCTGTTGGAGCTGAAACACCTCTACTTGTTGAGTTATTGAGCCACATGGTATAATAGTATGGAAAACAACTGGGGGTTCGCATTATGATCATTTACCTGCAAATGCTTGAAACTCCAGAGGAGAAGTCAAAGTTTGAGCAACTCTATCTGGAGTATAAAGGGCTCATGTTCCATGTGGCCTATGAAATTCTACATAATGAGCAGGATGCAGAGGACGCTGTGCATCAGGCTTTCGTAAAGATAGCAGAAAATATTAAAAAAATCGATGATCCTATATGTCCAAAAACACATAGCTATGTCGTTACTATAGTTGAGAACAAAGCAATAGATCAGTACCGAAAGCAGCAAAAACACCAAACTGTCGAGCTGATCGAGGAAATTCAAGGCACAAATGCTCATTATGAAGGGGACAACGATTTGACAAAATGTATCTTGAAGTTGCCCGCCAGGTATCGAGAAATGATTTTGCTGCGTTATCATCATGGGTACACTGTCAGAGAAATCGCAAAGATGTTGGGACTGTCGTTGCCGGCCGCAATCAAATTGGATCAACGGGCCAAAAACAAATTGAAAAAACTATGTGAGTAGGCGGGAATCCTGTGATAAGCGAGGAAATGCTGAAAAAAGCGGCGGCTGAAGCGGATCAGGCAATCAGGGATTCGCTCCCCGCTCCAGCAGAATGTGAACATGAGTTTTCCCCATCGTTTGAGAGAAAAATGCGCCGAACTTTTCGGAAAGCAAAACATCCTGTGATCTACAAACTGCCCAGATATGCAGCTTGCTTTGTTCTTGCGGTGGCTCTCGCCAGCGGTACATGGCTGACAGTGGATGCAGAAGCGCGAGCTGCTTTTTTTGCATGGGTACGGGAGCGGTATGAAGCATTTGTCGAGTATAGGTTTATTGGTGAGGTTCCGCAAGAAAACACTATCATAGAGTATGAGCTAACATGGTTGCCTGAAGGCTTTTCTTTTCAAAAAGAGCAGGACCTTGATGGTGGCACATATCTAACCTATACCGATGATTCGGGACGGCGTATTATTTTTTCCTGTTTGCAGGGGGATGATGCCGCAAGCCTGTTTATTACATCCGATTATGCAGAGACTCGATCCATTCAAATTGGTAATATCTGTGCGGACTTCTATCAGGCTAACGAGGAAGCATCTTCCAATATGTTGGTTTGGACATCAGAAGAAGATGACCTTGCCTTTTATATCATGGCGGATCTTCCTGAGGATACTATGATAAAATTGGCGGAGGGTGTCCAAAAAAAATAATTCTAAAAAAATAGAATACAACTGTCCAAAATGACCTCCTTCATTCGTTTACGGGGTATGAACGAATGAAGGGGGTCATTCCTTTGAAAAAACGATTTTTCCCGATTCTGTTTGTGTTTCTTATGGTATTCTCCTCCACCGCCTATGCCGCATCGACCAGGGCAGCAGCGGTTGTTCCCCGTATCTCTTTTAATGGAACAACTGCCTCCTGTACGGTGTTTATTGCTGCGGACCGACCGACTGATGACATTGAAGCTGTAATAAAGTTATGGCAAGGAAGTAAGTGTATCGAAACTTGGGAAGAATCTTCTGTTGGAGATCTTGCCTTTAGTGGCACAGCAACGGTGTCGAGGGGAAAAACTTATCAATTAACAGTCGATGTTACTCTTGAAGGCAAGGCACAGCCAAGATTTTCTGTCGAAGGAACTTGTCCATAATACGGTGTATCACTGTAATTGAACAAATATGAGGAGACATCTTTTTTACCGGAAGGAGTTGATACCGATGTTTTCTTTTTTGATGACAGGATTTAGATAATTTGTCGCCTTAATAGAAAGGAAGGTTGGATATGAAAAAACTGTTTTCTTTGTTGTTGGTCTGCGCTTTGGCCTTTACCATGAGCGTTTCCGCATTTGCAGCCGAGGCCACACCCCCTACGGAAAAAGAACCCTCTGCGCAAACCGAAATGGATGCAACTACGCGTGCAGCAGAGATCCCCACCGAGTCCGCTGACCTGCCTTATGAAGCAACAGTCGTTAACCTCTGCGAAGGTTGTGGCACATACACTAAGTATTACTTCCATACATCCACAGGGCAGATTACCATCGAGGGAACTTTGACGAGCAACGGTGATCAAAACGACAAATCTCGATATGCTAAAATTGAACTTTACGAGGTAAACAAAACCGGAGCCGTTGACGTCTATACGGTACCTCAGTTCACGGGTTCTACATCATTGGACCACACTTTCAAAAACCTGAGTTCTAACAAGAACTACTATATCCGCATTGTTAATACCACTGGTTGGGGCGGTCCCTTCAAAGACCTGTGGTTGGGCGGAACTGTGAATATCGGCCAATAAAATAAAGATAACTGGTAGGGGGTGTCTTAAACAGGGCATCCCCTACCGGGGAATTATGGGGGACGGGACATGACAGATTTGATACAATATATAAGCAGAATTTTAATTATTTCGCTTCCGGCAGTAGTTGTCTTTCTGTGTTTTATGCCATACCGCATGAAGGCATTGAAGGCTATGAATTTGCACTCGGGATGGCAACGTGAGGTTGGCTTAATTCTATTTGTTGTATCTATTTTTGGGATCTTGGCGCTGACATTGTGGCCTACATATATTTGGGAGGATTCTCCCGGTATTTGGGGAAATGTCCGCATCCTAATTGATCGTCCTACCTGGAAATCCAGTTTAAGCATAGTGCCATTCTCCGTTTTCAAAGATTATTTTGAGGATTTGTTGAAAAGTCCCGCATACTTTTTTGTAACACTCATTAACTTCTTTGGCAATTTGGCTATGTTTATCCCTATTGGATTTTTCCCGGCGCTTTTATTCCGAAATGCCACTTGGAAACGATCTGCAATCATTGGTTTTGGGATGTCAACTTTTATAGAGTTCGCACAGTATTTCATTATGCGCAACACCGCTGTTGACGATATTATTTTGAACACCCTTGGAGCAATATGTGGTTACTGGTTGTACCGTTTACTACAAAAGTGGTTTCCAGATTTCTCCCATAAATTTATATGCAAAACCACACAAATAACCAATAATTGATGATTATATAGAACTTTGAACACACGAGGAGGAACAAGATGAAACGAACATTAAGCGTTTTATTACTGTTTGGAATGCTATGCGCTCTCTCAACAAATACTTTTGCGGCAAATGATGAAGCAACTGACAAAGTAGACATTGCAGCAGTAGCCGAGAATAACAGTTCTATTGCAGGTGAATACAAGCAGTACGCTCCATTTACAGTGGATAGCCAAGAAGTCAGACTGTATTCCGAGCCTGTTATGAACAGTGAGGATGCCTTGACAACCTATGCGGACGCATTTGAACTGTGTGCAGAGGCAGCGGAAGTATATGGCATTCCTGCGGATATTAACAATTCCGATTTTGTGGCTTTTGCAAAAGCATATGCTGCGATGAACGAAAATGGTACTCCTGCCTTTGTTGAAGAGTGTAAAGACTTTGCAGTTTATCTTGATTATTACGAGAACGTCGAAATCAACCAGCAGATTCTCAATGCGATTTCTGCAAACACCCGCAACGCAGATTGGTCTGAAATAGCTTCCTTGATGCCTACCACATCTGATTCTACCGTTGCTGCCGGAGAAACTGCACAAGAAGATAGCACTGTTGCAGAAACTCAATCTTCCTCTTATGACACGGCGGAAGTAGTCGCTTATGCGCGTACATGGTGGAATAAAACTAATAATACGGACTACCCGTATTATGCGGAATATAATGGAATGGACACATCGCGCAACGATTATAACAGTCTTGATTCTGGCCGTTCTGGGCAATCTGATCCGGCAAGAGGCTGGTCTGATTGTGCCGATTTTGTTTCGCAATGTTTGGCGGCCGGCGGTGTCCCACAAATAAAATCCGGGTTGATTCTCCCGCATCAAAAAACCGGAAATTGGTATTATAATGACGACAAGCCCTCTCACACTTGGGGAGGGGCCAGCAACTTTTATAATCACTGGAAAGAACGCGTTGGAGTGGCAAGCAGTTCCGCAGATCTTGGCGTTGGAGATGCCGTATCTATTGATTTTGGTGGAGATGGAAGCCCCGATCATACTGTGATTATTGTATCAGCAGAATCGACCGATAGTTCAAAACATTTGGCCTCTCATACAACGGATAGATATATGTACTACTATTCTAACGGCACATTGAATCCCTTCACTCTATCTTACTTATATGGCAACGACTGGACAATCTATGGTTATGAAATAGATGAAGCGTTCTAAAGGTTGGGAGTCGAAGGCAATGAAATCAAACCCGTCAAAACTCAAAATAGCCTTGGGAATAGTTGTTGTATGCTTAATCCTTGGCATCGCAATTATGGCATTGTACTCACCCGTCATTTTTCAGCGAGGTAATCCGATCCCTTATCTTCGTGCCGCTGCTAAACTAAATGATGACACACAATATGTTCAAGTAAAGCAAACGGAATCTGAAAGTATCTATATCACCAGAAAAGGCGAAAGTGACGCACTTCTTCGAATGTTCGCAGAAGGTACGGGAGCTGTTTTTCAAGAACAGTTGGGTAGTACATATATTTTTTCCGATGATGATAAAGAGTGGTTGTTGGAGTCGGAGATTTATTGGAAAATTTATACCGTATGGGTTGTCCCTATTTTCTCAAGTGATGGCAATGCCCAAAACCATGAGCAGGCTTCACACTTACTCTCCCTCAATGTCAAAGTAATTGAAATTGTGGAAGATAATGATAACCTTTTCTTAGTTGAAGCTCTGGAAAGCTACAAGGATAAAATCAGTCAAGGTGACATTATTTCTGTTGCTTCGGATTCCGCTGAAGTTTCAGATATTTTGAGAGCCTATCAGGAAAACTACAGTTTCCGGATATATTTTCCCCAAATTGACGATACTGCGGATAGAATAAGCGTTACTTGTTTGGACGTTGTTCAGTATGATTCAAACGGCGAGGTCATCCAGCAATAGAGTAATCTCACTTTGGATTTGTATAAATCGTCGCCACTAAAAAGAATTGGCACAGGATTGCCAATACATTGGCGCAGTCCTGCCCTTTCGCCGTAAATCCAAATCTGCTATACTTGGTACAGTCAAAACTTTGTAATGCAGCCGTTCCGGTCGGGACGGCTGTTTTCATTTGTAAGTAAAGGTGGTGGTTCACATTCATACTTTCCTTCAAAAAGTCCGCAGGACATTGAAGAGCGAACGGGGCGAGGCCAACTATTTCTCCACGGTGGTGTTCATCTTCATCGCCGTCATCCTGCTGGCCTTTATCATTGACCTGTTCGGCATCATCTCCACAAAGCAGGAATTAGACCATGCGGCAGATCAGATGGTCAAGCAGATCCAGCTGTCCGGCGGCATCAACAGCGAGACCGACTCGCTCTTTGACTTCCTGTGCTCGGAGATCGAGGGGGCGGAGAATATCACATACTCTATCGACGCCACATACAAGACGCCTACGCCGTCCGGGATGTCCCGGGCCATCCAGCTGGGGACGCCCTTCTATATCACCATCGAGGGCGAGGCCAAACTGGGCGGCTTCTGGAACCTGGATCTGGTCAATATCACGGTGGTGGCCCGCGGCTCCGGCGTCAGCGAGCACTACTGGAAGTGAGGTGGCCTATGAAGCGTTTTCTTTCACGGCTGCGTCGGCCGCTTCGCAACGAGCGGGGCGAGATCACTTTCTTTGCCTGTTTCTTTGTGGTCGGGGTCGTCATGCTCATCTCTTTCCTGCTCCTGTACGCCTCAGTGCGGATCACCTGCATCAACATCCGCAACGGCGCCAAAATGGAGCTGAACAACCTGAGCGCCACCATCTATGCGGACACCTACCGCTCCCAGCGGGAGACCAACTTCGAGGAGTACCTGCGCACCCTCTATTCCAGCAATGACTATACGGAAATGCTGGAGGCCACTGTCGCCGGCGGCCTGGCAGAAAAGATCCCGCTTTCCACAAAGGACTATGAGGTATCCGACATCAGCCTGGAGTTCAATGTGGTGGGCGACCGGGTGGAGTACATCTTCTTCTGCGATATTGATTTCTATGTGCGTATGTTCGGGCACAGTTATCCCACCATCACCCAGCGGGTGGAGCTGACCGGCTACCACAACACCAAATTTTAGCGGCGCTGTTGAAATTCCAGTCAGCTCCGCAGTATAGGCTTTATATAACAGCAAAAAGGAGTGTGGACACACATGAAGAAGTTTTTCCAATCCAAAGGCTTTATTGTTTCAATCCTGGCCGTTCTCTGCGTTGCCATTCTGGGCGTCTGTTGGTTCGTGAGCCGGGACCGCACGGAAGAATTCCAGCCGGATGAATCTCCTCCCAGCAGCACCAGCAGCGACTGGTCGGACGGCGGCGCACAGTCTGGTAACGGGAGCGGGGGCGCAGACGCCTATGCACCCGGCCAGTCTTCCAGCGCCGAAGAGGAGTATCCCAAGGTGACCTCGGAATCCGAGGGCGAGGTTGAAATCGATTTTACCGATACGGAGAAGCCGGAAGAAACACCGCCTCCTGTGCCGGAAGGCAAGACGGAGATCGAAGATCCCGGCGAAGAGCATGAGGTCAATCCCGACCCGGCAGTACCGGAAGTCACCGCCCCTCCCGAAGAGGAATCCACTTCCAGCAATGAGCCGGCTCCCGGCTCCAGCAATGGCAGCGGCGCCGTTTACGATCCGGTGTTTGGCTGGGTAGTCCCCGGCGATGTGCAGCAGTCCACCGGCGACAGCGACGGCGACCTGAACAAGCAGGTCGGCAACATGGGCGGCTGACAACCTACAACTGAATATAGATCTGAAGGGCCGTCACAGGGTTGTGGCGGCCTTCTTATTTTCAAAAAGAATGGAGCGTGATGTATTTGAAACGACTTCTCGCCCTCTTATGCAGCCTCGCCCTGGTGTTCTGCCTCGTTCCTTCCACGGCATTTGCATCGGGAGGCAACGGGAACATTGACGGTGGCGGCGGCGGGATGGGGCAAGGCACATCCTCAAACTTCTGGAATCCCGGCAATGACGGCGTGCGCATCACAGTTGTGGATGCGGAAAGCGGCGCCGCCGTGTCTTCACCGCTGGACTTTTCCAACCGGACGCAGAAAAGCAGCGTCCTCCACTTCGGCAAGGTCAATAAGCTGCAGTACCTGAGCGGCACCGGCCTCTCCCTCCAGTCCGGGGTGGCCTATTCCTGCATCAAGCCCGCGCAGTCCATGCCCACCATCGTCAGCAGCAAGGGCCAGAGCAACATTGACGCCATCAAGCGGTACTTCTGCTCGGAGTACGCCTGCATGATGGTTGCCCAGGCGGCGGGCGTGGACTATGAGCGGATGATCGCCGGCGAATATAAGCTGCTGATCGAGCCCATCGCCTACTTTACCCACAACGGCCAGTATTACTGCATGACGGCCACCGAGGCCGGCCTTTACGATCAGATGTCCGGCGGCAACCTGCGCCGGACCATGACCTCGCTGACCCATAAGAACCTGCCGCTGGCAATGTTTTTGGAGTTCAGTGACCTTGGTATTTCCGCCTGGACCGGCAACACCACAGGGACGCAGAACAATTCCGACATCATCAATACACTGGGCGTCGGTATTGTCTGGTTTGACGAGGCCCCGCCCGAGGGTGAGATCGAGGCTCCTGATGTGGAGTACCGTGTGGATACCGATGTCATTACCTCTGTCACCCTGCGGACGGATACCGACCTGACGCCGGATAATCCCGCTTCGGTGACCTTCCACATCCTCGGCACCACCTACCGGGTCAACAATGTGGTGATCCCCGCAGGTGACAGCCAGGTGGTCTGGGTCAAGTGGCATACCCCCACCACACCGCAGACAGTCACCATCACGGTATCCGTCAGCGGGGCCTATACCGCCCAGGATACCTTTGTGGCGGAGATCGTGGACCTGAATGAGCATATTCCGCCCGACCCGGTGGCGACTGATACCAACCCCGGTTATACGGTACCGTCCCTGCCCAATGAAACGCAGAAACTCACGGCCAACTGGGGCGTCTGGAGCTGCTACTGGGTACCAGTATGGGTGTGGTGTGATCACGGGGAAGACGGCGGGCATTGGGTGGATGAAGGCTACTGGGAATATGAGTACACCGGCTATTCTGCCTCCATCAGCGGCGTTATGTCCCTGATGCCGGACGATATTGTGCCAACGGCCTCCGGAAAATCCATGAAGAGCGGGTACGGCGTCAAACAGGATGTGACAGCCACACTCTCCACCGACGCGCCCACCAGCCACATCACCCATCCGCAGACGGCCTTTTCGGTGTTCCCGGAGTTCCAGTATGAAACCTATCTCCGCCTTCTGCAGCGAGTGTCCAGCGGCCGGAGCGCCAAATTCACCTTCCAGCCCAATGAGTTCTCGACTTACAGCCGGGAAGTGCACTTTACCCCCATCTGGTTCCCGGATGCGACGAACTACACCGTCTTCACCCAGGTCTGGGATACCTGGACGCCGGACGGGATGCTGAGTATCAACCTGAATGACTATGTTTCCATTGACGGGAGCCTCTATGATGACTGGTACACCAATCGAGAGTAATGTGTGGATGGCATACCTGCTCACTGTTTTTCTGGTGGTGACGGGTTTTGCCGCCTACGACATCCTATACAGGCGGGTGCCCGACCGGGCGCTCGTCTTTTTTATCCCCCTGGCCGCGCTGGCCCCGCTGATCCAGGTCTACTTCATTCTGGAGTATGGCCGGACGCCCATTTTTATCTGGCCCGTTGTGGCTGAGGCGCTGGTAGGTGCGCTGCTGGGCTTCTGCATCCCGCTGGCCGCTGCTATGGCGACCGGCGGCAGCGGTATGGGCGGCGGGGACATCAAATTCTGCGGGGTGCTGGGCCTGGTCTATGGCCCCTCCGGTATGGCGCTGGTATTCCTGGTGGCCGCCGGCTTTGCCATGCCAGTGGTGCTTCTGTTCCGGCGGCTCTTTCGGGACAAACAGCCCATTGCGATCCCGTTTTTACCTTTTCTGGCCTGCGGCTGCTCTGTGGCGACGCTGGCTGAACTATTTTTATGACAGGAGAGATGCTTATGAAACTCAATAACCGATTCATCTTCGGCATTCTGTCCCTGGTTCTGGCGGCGGTCATCGCATTTGTGGCACTGCCCACCATTGCCCGGCAGACCAACGGCAAGACGGAGATCGTCCGCATCACCCAGCCGGTGCTGAAAGGCGAAAAGATCACCAGCGACAATGCCGAAGTCGTAGAAGTGGGCGGATACAACCTCCCGTCCAATGTGGCCCACAGCATGGAGGATGTGGAGGGCCTGTATGTAACGGCCGACCTGGCCGCAGGCGACTACATCCTTACCAGCAAGGTCAGTACCGTCCCTGTTTCCTCGGATGTGGCGCTCAACGATATCCCCTCCGGCAAGGTCGCCATCTCGCTGACTGTAAAAACGCTGGCCTCCGGCCTGTCGGATAAGCTGCAGCCCAACGACATCATCCGCATCTATCACTTCCTGGAGACTGCGGAAGAGGTGCCGGAGCTGCGCTTTGTCAAGGTGCTGTCGGTCACCGACTCTGACGGTATCAATGTGGACAACACCAAGGAGCCCACCGAGGACGAAGAGCCGCAGCAGTCTGCCACCATCACTGTGCTGGCAAGCCCGGAGCAGGCCCGTATCATTACCGAGATGGAAAATGACGGCGTGGCCCATGTGGCGCTGATTTCCCGCAACAACGACCAGCTGGCCGAGGAACTGCTGGCCGAGCAGGACAGGACGCTTCAGGAGATCTACTTCCCCGAAACACTGGTTGAGGAAAATACAGAAGGCCAGGATGGCGGAGAGGCTGCTGAAGGCGCCGCAGATAGCGAGTCCACAGGCGAGACCGGCTCCGATGGGGCGGAAGGCGGTACGGAAACAACTCCTGCGGACAGCATCCCGGAAGACGGCGAATAAAAATGGGCGGTGAACAGATTCACCGCCCGTTTCCTCACTGCTGGTTAGAAAGATGATCCTCGTTAATCAGGAAAAGCTGTGGATTTTCTTTGCCCAAGTCAACAAGACGCTGGGTAAAACCGCTTTTAGAAAATATCCCAAAAATAGGCTGATAGCCTTTCCATACCTTTTGGATTTCACCAGAAGCCTGCACCTTATCGCGGAGAGCAAAAAATACAGGCGCATCCACCGGCTTATTGTGGTATTTGCACTCGCCTGCAAAGAATCGCTTGTTTTGATGGTCCACCGCCATCACATCAATTTCCGTATCGCTGTCCAAATCATTCAGCCAGTAAGCTCCGATCCGCGAGGGAACAAAGTCAATGACACCTTCCCTGCAAAGGTCTGCAAAAATGGATCTGCAGATATCTTCATAGGCGAAGGCCACAAACTTCTGTACGAAGTCTTTTCGGATTTCATCCAGAACAATCTGCGTATTGTCCAGTTCCAGTTCCCCTTTATATGGATAGACATACCGGAACCAGAAACGCACAAAGTTATCAGAGATGAAATAAAGGCCTTTACGGGACTTCTCCGGATTTTTCTCCGTAACCGGCGTTTCCTTCACGACAAAGCCAAGGTCGCTGAGCGTGGAAAGATATGGCGTCAGCGCGGAAGTTTCTGTCCCCAGAGCTCCCGCAATTTTCCCCAGCTTGTGGTTTCCATCCGCCATCACGCGGATAATGGAAAAATAGTTGACAGCGGATACCACTTCATCTTTCAGCAGAAAGTTTGGTTCTTCATACAGAAAACCGTTCTTCGAGAGAACCGCAGACTCCACCTGTTCCAGCAGTCCTTCCTGATCGTTGAAAAACTCCAGATATTTGGGTACGCCGCCGGTAATCGCATATTGCTCCACCGCACGCTCAAAAGAGAGATGCTGAGCGGCATACACATCCGGGAACGGCAAAGGCGCCAACCGGATCTGTGCAGTCCGGCGGCCATACAGGGGGCTGTCATAAGACAGCGTGTGTTTTTGCATCATTCCAATCAAGGAGCCGCAAAGAATCAGCATCACATTGCTGTCCTTGAGAACTTCGTCCCATGCGTTTTGCAGAATAGACGGGAACGCCGGATTGGACTTAACCAGATAGGGAAATTCATCAATAACCAGGACTTTCTTTTCCTCCGGCCGGAATTCCGCAATGATATGGAACAAATCCAGCCAGTCGGAAAAGGCTGCACGCTGCAGCAACGGATTCTGTGTTACCCGGGACACAACACCAGACAGCCGTTTTATGCTTTGTGATTCCACTTCCTCCGTTGCGAGAAAGTAGAAGGCCAGCTTACTCTTGATAAATTCTTTAATTAGTGTTGTTTTTCCTACACGCCGCCTGCCGTAAATCACAACAAAGCTGCTGTCTTTTTGGTATTCCCGTTCAAGAGACTCCAGTTCTCGTTGTCTGCCGATAAACTTCATGTTAATGCCTCCTTTATCATAATTTATTTTATGATAATCTACCTTATATTATACATTTGTTTTGCAAAAAGTCAAGGGCATTCCGCCCTTGGGAAAGGAGTTTCCTATGGGAAAAGTCATTACCGTCTGGGGCAGTCCGGGGAGCGGGAAAAGTATGTTTTCCTGTATCCTGGCAAAAGCCCTGACCCGCGACAAGCGGAAAGCCATCATCATCAACGCGGAGATCAGCGTCCCCATGCTCCCGGTCTGGCTGCCGGAGCAGATCATCCAGGCCAACGCCTCGGTGGGGCAGGTCCTGAGCAGCGTGGAGATCGACACCACGCTGGTGGCAAGCCATGTCACGGTGCTCAAAAGCTATCCTTTCATCGGCCTGATGGGCTATTCCGCCGGTGAGAATCCGCTGAGCTATCCGGAAGTCAAGTATGCTATGGTACTCCAGCTGGTCAACGCCGCCGCCAAGCTGGTGGATTTTGTCATCCTGGACTGCAGTTCCAACATGACCAATGTGTTCACCCCGGCGGCGATTGAGTCCGGCGATCTGGTCATCCGCCTGCTTACTCCCGACCTGAAAGGCGTCAACTATCTGAAAGCCCATCAGTCCCTGCTGGTGGATGGCCGTTTCCACTATGACCAGCACATGACCTTCGCCGGCATGGCCCGCCCCTTCCACGCTCTGGATGAAATGGGCTATATCATCGGCGGCTTTGACGGCCTTCTGCCCTATGGTAAGGAGATCGACCGCTGCGCCACCGAGGGCGGGATGTTCCAGGCCATCAAATACTGCAATCCCAAGTACACCGCCTCACTTAACAAGGTGCTGGACGCCCTGGAGCAGATGGAGCTGGCTGAGCAGGCGGCAGAGGATGCGGACGACGAGGACGAGTTCGAGGAGGATGACGCCGATGAATAATCTCAACGACATATTCTTCGCGCCGGCAGCCAACCAGGACCTGACCTACGACCAGGTGCTGGAGGATGTGCAGCGGTATTTTGCTGAAAACCACGCCTCCACCATTGCCGAGGCCGGCGAAGGCAACGCCGAGCGGGCCACCACACTGCTCAAAGAGCTGATGGTACTCATAGCCAGCTGCATTGGCATTGATATTCGAGACGAACAACGGCTTACCCACTTTTCCGGACGCCTCAATCTGCCGACGCAGCAGGATGGCGCCGCCGCCCACAAAGACCACCGTGCAGTAGCGCAAGTCCAGCATCCGCTCCCGCAGGGTGCTGAACAGGTCGTTGACGAACTCCTGCGCCAGCTGCTCCACCAGCCGGACCACCGACGGCGGGTACTGCGTCTGCTTGCCGGTGAGGATGGCGTCCACATCCCCCTCATCCAGCAGCAGATCCAATTCCGCATTGCCCCTGGACCTGATCTTATTGTAAAGCAGGATCACGCCGTTTTCCAGCGAATCACAGGAGCTGAGGTCGGCTTTTCCATTTTTCATCAGCAGATAGTCTGCCGTGAAGCCGCCAATGTCCACCACAACCGCCTTGGCCTCATTCATCAGCGTGTGGAGCATGGTGGCCGCCGCCGCGTATGCCTGGGGATAGCAGGCCACATCATCAATGCTGATGGCATAGTGCTTGTCCCGGTACTGGAATTCTACGATCCCTTTCTTCTGGAAGTAGGCAGTGAACTTTTCCGCTTGGGCGCCGAAGTGGGCCGGCGGCAGCCCCACCGGCAGCTGGATGTGGTACAGTTCTTTCTCGTCAACGCCGCGGGCCGTCAATTCCTCCGCAATCGCAATCAGGGTGAGGATAAAGAAGCGGTCGTCCCCAGTCTTGTCCTTGCGGTAAGGAATACGCTCATTGGAGAGCGTATAGTAGTTGCCGCCGTATTGCAGGCTCGGCCCGAACGGCCGGGTCATGCTCTGCTGCAGGCCGGAAACGAACGGGGTGCAGTGAACCGTCTTGATTTGCTTATTGCCATGATCGACACCAATTAACATAGGTGAATGCCTCCTTTTTTGCTTTATACATATCCTTTACGCCTGGATGACGCCTTTCTCAACAGGTAAAGGCATATTTTTTGAGGCCTATGTTTTCGTGCGGCATGGCTACCGCTTCACACCAAAATAGAAGTGCAGCGCCGCCTTTGCTCTACCGGGGCGGCGCTGCTTTGCCTTCTTTTCTCTTCATCGATTAACCAATTAAGAAACTTTTTGCATTTCTTGTACCTGTAATGTGGATTGAGAAACCCTTCTTTATCAGGTATAATAAAAGATATGTGGAGGTGACCTTGTGAAACAAAGGATACTCATTGTCGAAGATGATCTTACTATACAAACGCAATTAAAAAATCTGCTATCCGGCAACGGCTATGAGGTTGATGTGGTTTCAGACTTTTCCAAAGTGATTGAGCAGGTAAAAACTTTTGCTCCCCATTTGGTTCTGCTGGATATAAAACTCCCAGGAAACAACGGCTTTGATATTTGCTCACAAATCCGGACCTTCTCTGATTTGCCGATTATTTTTGTCACCAGCAGCAACACGGACATGGATGAACTCAACAGCATTATGCTGGGCGGGGATGCCTTCATTACAAAGCCCTATCACACAGCAATCCTGCTGGCAAAAATTGCTTCTCTACTAAAACGCGCGTATCCGGTGCTGCAGAGTGAGCAAATGGCTTATGGAGGTGCAGTACTACACTTGGAAGCCAGCAGTCTGGACTATGATGGTCAGAGTGTGGAGCTGACCAAGAATGAACTGAAAATCCTCTATTATCTGTTCAAAAATGCAGGGAAAATTTGCTCCCGTGGGGATTTGGTGGAATTTTTATGGGATAACCAGCTCTATGTGGATGACAATGCGCTGAGTGTCAACATCAACCGTATCCGGGAGAAGCTGGCGGGTATCGGCCTGACTGATTTCATCAAGACGAAGCACCGGCAGGGGTACACGATATGAACCGTAGTCGATATTGGAAAAATCGAATTCCATTCCTGCTGACTAACCTGATTTGCATGGTGGCGCTCACAGTGTTTCTGCTGGTATGTGATATTTCCATCGCGGCGGTGTTGCTGATTTTGGTGGTGTGGGCGTTGGTTCTGCTGGCAGGTCTGTTTCTTACTTACTGGAAACGGGACCGGCAGATGCGGCAGCTTCTGGACATGGCCGGCCAGCTTTCTGAACGCTATCTCATTTCCGAAGTAATGGAGTTGCCGGAGCAGGCGGAGGATCAGGTCTACTATCGGCTTTTGAAAATGGCCGGGAAATCTATGCTGGAGCAGATCAGCGAAGTTAAGCGGGAGCGCCTTGAATACAAAGAGTACATCGAGCAGTGGATACACGAGATTAAAACGCCCATCACTGCCATGAAGCTGCTGTGCGAAAACCATCGGACAGACTGGACAAAGGAACTGCTGTTGGAACTCGAAAAGACTAACCGTTTTACGGAACAGGCGCTTTATTTCGCCCGCAGCGAATATACCGAGAAGGATTATTCCGTTCGTGAAATAGCTCTGGCCCAAATAGTGCATCAGGCGATTGCGGACAACAAATACTTGTTGCTCCAAAGTGGTATGCGTCTGGAAGTTGAGGAAATACAGGATACGGTTTATTCTGATGAAAAATGGGTGCGATTCATCCTAAACCAACTGATTGCCAATGCGGTCAAGTACCGGGCCGGGCAGCCGGTTCTCCGCTTTTCCACCTGCAGGCAGCAGGATCAGGTGGTTCTTATGGTGGAGGATAATGGGATCGGGATTTCTCCCGCTGACCTGCCGCGCATCTTTGAAAAAGGCTTTACCGGTCAGAACGGGCGTATTGTTCATCAGTCCACCGGAATTGGTTTGTACCTATGCAAGCGGCTATGTGAAAAGCTGGGAATAGGTATTTGTGCAAATTCCGAAGGAAAAGGAACTACCATTTCGCTTTCCTTCCATATCAACGATTTTGTGACCAGGGTGCAGGGCTGATAGGCTCTGCACTTCTTACATTTCTGTTAGAACTTTGTAAGAAAACTTGATACAAACGGCGCTCGTATTATTTTACAATAGGAGCAGAGGTGATAATACTATGAAAGAAGTTTTGAAGCTGGAACACATCCAGAAATATTACGGGAATGGCGGGAATGTCACAAAGGCGATTCAAGACATCAGCTTTTCCGTTCAAGAAGGAGAATTTGTAGGAATTATGGGCGCATCCGGCTCCGGCAAGACCACCCTGCTCAACTGCATTTCCACCATTGATACAGTCAGCGCAGGACATATCTATCTGGATGGAACCGATGTGACAGAGATAAATGAAAAACAGATTGCCCGGTTTCGTCGGGAAAACTTGGGTTTTGTGTTTCAGGACTTTAACCTGCTGGACACTCTGACCATCTCCGAAAACATCGCTCTGACGCTGACTATCAACAAGGTTCCCGCAGGCGAGATCGACGGGCAGGTGCGGGAAATGGCTGAAAAACTGAACATCACGGATATTCTGGATAAATACCCTTATCAGGTGTCCGGCGGCCAGAAGCAGCGGTGCGCTTGCGCCAGAGCCATCATCAACGACCCCAGGTTGATTCTGGCGGATGAACCCACCGGCGCACTGGACAGCCATTCATCTCAAATGCTGCTCTCCACTATCCAGAGCATCAATGAAACGCTGGGGGCGACCATACTAATGGTCACGCACGATGCCTTTTCTGCAAGCTACGCAAATCGTATTCTCTTTTTGCGCGACGGCATGATTTTCACGGAAATTCGCAAAGGCAACGATTCTCGCAGGACTTTCTTTAACAAGATTTTGGATGTCCTCACCATGATGGGAGGGAATTGAAATTATGCTGGCAAGTCTTTCACATCGTAATATGAAACGGCAGTTAAGTGAATACAAGATTTTTTGGTTTTCCCTTATCGGCGTTGTTGCCCTTATGTATGCGTTCAATTCTCTTATTGTTTCCCGCACTATGCAGCAGCTTTTTCGTTTATTTGCTGAAAGTGGAAACGGTGACATTGGCGTGATTGCCACCCTTTTTTCTGCCGTTGTTGTATTTGCGCTTGGGTGGTTTATCAGCTACATGATGGACTTCATCTTGCGGCGCCGCAGCAAGGAGATTAGCACCTATATGGTATTGGGTGTTGAAAAAAGCGATATTTGCAAAATGATATTTCGGGAAAATGCTGTTTTGGGCCTTGCGGCCATCATCGTGGGGTTTGGCTTTGGAATTTTGGTTTCTAAAATATTAGAAAGTTTTGTTTCAAACTTACTCCACTTTCAAGAAGCGTTGTTAGAGTTTCTTTCTATAAAAGCAGTTGGCCTGACTTGTGTCGAATTTTGTATTGTCTATATCATCGCATTGGTTAAGACGAATAGAAAAGTGCAAAAGGTTAAATTGATAGATCTGTTGAACTACAGTCGGAATAACAGTAGTGTTCGTGAACATCAATCTAAAACTGGCTTCATGTTTTTGCTGATTTCCGTGGTAATGCTCATTGTAAGTTTCTATTCGTTTGCGGGAACAAAACAGACAGTGGCAAGCATTACCGCAGGTGCAGTTTCGGCAATGTTAGGCCTGTTGTGCTTCTTTCGAGGATTTATTTATATCATACACGAAATGTTCAATAAATCTCGGAACTGGAAATACAAAGGAAGTCGTTTAGTTACCTTACGAATGTTCCTTTCAAAATCCAACAAAATGAGTTTCTCATTGGGTGTTATCTCAATCTTATTCACCTGCACCATCGTTTGTATCGGTATGACAAATGCTTTTTATCAGGTCATGGAGAAAGCAGTTGTTTTGCAGCCATTCGACCTTGCGATTGTTCATGCAGATGAGGACGGTGATTATAACCAATATTCCTCATTCTTGAATGAACACATTGATGTAGACAGCCAATACTCCTATTGCTTATATACAGATAAAAGCACACAATTTACTGACATTAGGAATCGTGCCTTAACAGAATACTGGAATAAGGTAGGAAAAACCGTATCAGTCAATGACTATGTTATTGCAGAAAACCAATACGATGCCTTTATGAAATATAGTGATTATTGTAATTTACGGGCAATGTTGGGCCTGCCTCAAATATCATTGTCAGAAGAACAATACATCATTCATTGTCTGCCATATCTGAAAGATACATTTACAAATTTGCAGATTGAAAAAGGCTCTCTGGTTTGCAAGGATATTTTTACCGAGGCGTTCTCACAGTATGGCGGATATGGCAACGGCCAAGATTTTGTAATCGTTGTCCCGGATCACTATATCGAAAATATGGAGGCCATATACAGCCTCTATGTTGTTCAATCCGAAGCAGTGATTGATATGTCTGAATTGGAAAACGCGTTTTCACAAGTCAGGCCATTGAATTCCAATGTGGTTGCTTCTGGGGAAAACGGATACACAACAAAGATCCTCGACAAAGGAGACTATTATTACACGGGCAAATTGGCAAGTACGCCTACCAGTCAAGCCATTTTAATCATTTTGCCATTGTGCTACTTGTCGTTGGTTATCGGCATAATTAGCATTGTAATACTTGCTGTTCAACTTTTGACGGAAGTTAAAACAATAAAGCGTCAATATGATGTAATGCGAACGCTGGGAACTGAGGTGGGTGTTCTCGAAAAAATGTTAAGAGAGCATATATTTCTTTACTTCGCATTGCCTCTTATTCCTGCATTGGTCATTGGTAGTTGCTTGCTAAAAACAATGAGCCACACGCTTTTTGTAGCTTCTTATGATGTGCCTGTATTTGATAATCTGACCGCATTGATAGCACTTGTGGTTTTGAGTGCTTTACTGATTTTTACACTTATTTATCTCTTGTATGTGTTTATTACCTCTCAGGCTATGAGAAAAGAAATAATTCCGATAACATTGGAAAAATAAGCACCACATAACTTGCTTCTTCTTTCTATACGATTGGAGGTGATCCACTTGGGAAGTTTATAATTTTATCCTTCAGCGACGGCGAGGACGCCATCTTTGCGAATACTGTGACGGCCCTTGCTTCTGTCGCAGACTTCTCCACGGTGGCCGCCTCCGCAGACGCACCGTTGCTCTTTGGCTCGCTGCAAATCGATCCGCAGCGCAGGCTGGTCCTGCAGGCCGGCCAGGCGGTGGACCTTACGCCGATGGAGTTTGATATTCTGCTCCTGCTGGCCTACCGGCCAGGGCAGGTGTTCACCGCCCGTCAGATCTATGAGGCCGTCGCAGCGGACTCCTTTGACGCCAGCTGGACGGGGATCTCCAGCATGGTCTATAAACTCCGCCGTAAGCTGGGGGCTGACATCATCGAAACCGTCCGGGGCCACGGCTACCGCTTCACACCAAAATAGCAGAACAGCGCCACCCCGGCTCTACCGTGGGCGGCGCTGCTGTTATTTCGCAAAGGATTTAGTCCTCAACTTCTACATGGAGCTGGCCAGCAATCTCTTCTACCGACATTCCATTTTTCATTGCCAGCTTAACGATCTCCTGGATCTTCTGCTTTTTCGTCTTACGAGGCTTGCGGGGTGGCTTGGGGGCCAGGATCTCCTGTTTCTTGGCCTCCAGAGATTTTATGCGTTCTCTGGCTGCGGTGATCTTCGCATCATACTCTGCCACAACAGACTCTTTTTTTAATTCCAGCTCTTTGATGGACTGGTCTATCTTTGCGATTTTTTCGTCCATCTCAGCCGCTCTCTCCTGCGGGGTACGGCGCGTGCGCTTGTTCTCGGACTCTGCCATTTTAAGATCACCTTTCCTTTGTGTATAAACTGGATGTGCTTATGATGAAAGAGTACCATATAGAATGTCAAAACGCAAGAGCAGGAGGTCGAAATAGACAGAGCTTGGCAGCAGCTTCGTATTCTCACCATCGGGAAGCCTTTTGATATTTCTCCCACAAATGCTCATCTGCCATGAGGCAACACACAAAAATTGATAGATACCAGCCCACTTTTCCCCAATTTTTATTATGGCAGTAAGCAGCTAATGATATTTTAACGCTCGTGCATTCTTTTGGGCAAATGTTATTAGCGGTTGACAGATTTCCAACCCTTATTGGTAGAATGTTAGACCTCGATTTTGTTATAATTAAGCCACCACAAAAGCAAAAAGGAGTGCGGGATATGAATTTTAATGAGAAATTGATTTCTTTAAGAAAAAGCAAAGGACTATCCCAAGAAGAACTGGGAGCAGAATTGAATGTGACAAGGCAGACGATTTCAAAGTGGGAAAGCTGCCAGTCCTATCCTGATTTTCAACGGTTGGTATTGTTGAGTGACTTCTTTGGCTTGACGTTAGATGAACTCGTCAAGGACATTGATGTGCAGGAAGTGCGGGAAAAAAACTTAAATAGCGAAAGGCTAAATTCCATATACAGTGATGTGGAAAACGCCAAGAAAATCATAAAATGGGGAGCTATCATCGGAGGCGGTATTGCCGCTGTTCTTCTGATTGTCGTGGTTGTTTTAATTTTTAGCTTTGTATATTGATAGCCATATTTTAAGAAAGGGTATGAGGCATGGGAAAAGACTATTTGTTACAAGTGCAAAATGTAACGAAAAGGTATGGAGATAAAATCGCCTTGAATGATTTTTCTATGGATATATGTCCGGGCGAAATTGTTGCACTGATTGGAGAGAATGGTGCTGGAAAAACAACGCTATTAAATATCATTTGCGGATACTGCAAACCAAGTGCCGGTCAAGTGCAGTATAAAGGGAAAAATATCGTTGCAACCCCATTGATAACACGGGAATTTGGCGTTTTGATTGAACCGCAGTTTTTGGATTATATTTCTGCGGAAGAAAACCTACGGTTGCTTTCGCAACTGACTAACCAAAAACAGGACACACGGATTAAGGAACTGCTGGAAAAGACAGAACTTTATAGCAGCCGTAAAAAGAAAGTAAAAGAATTTTCTTTTGGTATGAAGCAGCGGCTCGGTCTATGTCAGTGTTTACTTACAGAAGTCGGCTTCCTAATTTTAGATGAACCCTTTGTTGGCCTTGATCCAATCGGCAAGGAGCTTTTCAAACGGACCATTTTGGATATGGCACATAACCAAAATGTGCCGGTATTATTTTCAAGCCATGATTTAGATGATGTAGATGAAATTTGCGATAGAGTGGTTATGATTTCAAAAGGCAATAAGCAGTTAGACCAACCCCTCGAACATAAGCAGACCTATACCGTCAAGATCGAATGTACGATTTCTGATGATATAAAGCGGTCACTTATGGAAAAATGTGGCGAATTGCGTTTCTTTGAGGATAAGATTATGTTTCAGGACGAAACACTTATTATAGATATTCAGAAGATATTGCTGCAAAAAGGGCATTATATTTGTGGTTTCACTGTCCAGAAAAATAATCTCAAAAGCCTGTTTGGAATGGAGGGATAAGAATGAACACTCTTGCAATTATCACAAAAGTAGAATTAAAAAAACTATTCCAAAGAAAAGATTCGTGGCTCATGTTTACAATTTTGCTTGTGCCAATTTTATATTCCGTTGGTTTAGCTTCTAATTCAGATGTTATCACATATACGGGCGCAGGCAATATAACAGCCATAGGCTTTGCCAGTGCAATGTTTCAGATGAGCCAGTCTATGTTCATTTTCAATGTGATTTTATCTGCAATCGTTGGAAGAAGTTTAGCGTCAGAAATTGAGAATAAGAGTATCCGCTTGTATGTAAATCGTATTGGTATCCGAAAATTGATTTATGGAGGCAAGGAATTAGCACTGTTGATTTTTTCCGTATTCATAGACATTTTACTGGTTTTAACGAGTATCGCATTTTACTATGCTGTGCTTATTCACAATCCTAAAGTTGCAAGCGGCATATTCTATGATAGTAATGTGGGTATGGAAATTGTGCAAATCGTTTGTAACTGCATATTTTGGTTAACAACGATTTTTCTTGTAATGCTAATGGCAACAAAGCTGAAAACTCTTGTATGCGTGGGTGTGTATATGATTCTGTATATCATAATGAATTTGATGTCTTATATAGATGGAATAAAATACCTTTCGCCATTACACTATATCGTTGCAGCTTCCTCAAACAACTCACAATTCATGTTCTCCACAATACTATTTTCTATTTATGCTATTTGTGTGGGGATATTGTTTACACACATTGGTATTCGCAAGATTGAGAAAATGGATTTGTAAAAGAAGTAGCAGAGCCAACCAACCAATGCTTGAAAATGATTCCATCATTGATAGTTCAGCCCTATTTTCCGGTAGAAAAACAAAGAGAGCCAGCATGACGCTATTATCAATAGAAACGCAAAAATACCGCCGGGTAGAAGGAAAATCCCTCTGCCCGGCGGCGCTGCGTTTGTTACACGAAATCAGCGTACTGTTTAGGTATGTACGCTGTACTGGGCCTTTGCCAAGTCCTCGGCGCTATTCAGGATGATGCCGCCGCAAATTCCTCTACCATAAGGCGTGTATTCTTCAAAAAAGAAGCTGTAAGGCTGGCCGTCATCATAAATGACGATCTTTTCTGTGCCGCGCCACTGGAAATGCCGCCCCAGGACTCGTCCCAGCTTGCGCCGGAGAACGGGGCGCCGGGCAACCTCATGGAGATTTTTCCGGCTGTGGAACTCATAACGAGGCATGAGCATTTCCGGAACGGAAAGGTGGCGCCACTCTGCGCCATCCATATCCTCTCCGCTTTCCACGAAGGCATGGAATGGCTCATAGGGCAGCCGGATCGTCTCGCTCCACCCTTGTACGCCGCCAGTACAATCTTCCCGAAGCCAGGTGAACCGGATCTCCAGCATCTTCATGCCATCCGGTCCCTGCGTCAGCCACAGAACGGCAAAGGAACCGCAGTCACTGGAAATCAGCCGGTTTTTGGGCTGCTGCTCCAGCTGCTGAAGCTCGCTGCGCAGGATAGCAAACCAGAAAGGGGATTTTCTCCCCCAGGACACCGTGCGGATCGACAAGAGTTCCTTATCACACCGTACTTTTGCCATTGTGCGGTCATTCATAAGATTCATCCTCCTTCTGCGGCGCTGTCATGCGCATCGCCGCCTGTTCTACGAGGAAAACAGCCCCCGTATATTGCTCTTTATGGGAAGTCACCGCGGCGCCTCCCATAGAATCCAGATACTGCTGTCCATTTTTGGACTTGGAGATATACACATAGAATTGGCTGCCGACATACTGATCGCGGTCATAGCAGCCCTGATAGCACCTCGCCAGCACGGCGACGGCGCCGATGGCCGCCGCTTTCTGCGTCACCAGGGAGACGGCCATCCTCATTGCGGTTTCCGCTTCTTCATCGTTCAAACCGGAAGTGTAAATGCACTCCAAAAACAGGATCAGCATTTCATCGCCGGCTCCCATTTTGTCCGCCGGCTGTTCCTGTGCCAGATCGGCAAAGGAGAAATCAAAGTCCGCGGGCCTCTGGAACGCCCCTTTCGTCAGCCGGATGCAGGCGCGGGCCACAATGTCTTCACCTTTCCAAATCAAGATCATCTTCTTGTTGGAGTCGAAGGCCGCCAGCAGGCAGTCCCTCTGGCTCCCCGTCCAGCAGGAGAGGCAGGTGCTGTGGGGCAGTTCGCCCAGCCGCATCGTAAAGTAGAAATCATCCGCCTCTTCCGCAGAGAACGGCCCCCGCTCCAGCGTGAGATTGCGTTTCCAAGCTGCCTCCTGCACCTCGCTGATGGGATAGCGGATCTCCCGTTGCAAGTCGTCGGCAAAATATTTCAACGCATAGAATTGGCCCATCAGTTCGGCCTGTACGATCCTTCTCAGGGCCTCGATAGCCTTGTCGTTGCCCTGCAGGTAATCGTATAGAGAGCGCACCATTGCACTGCCGCCGCGCAGCAGGAAATTGGTGACCGGCTCCCTGTGCTGCTCCACAAATTCATCGGTAAAGGAAAACCTCTGTTTCAAATCGAGCCAGTCCTGGTCCATCGTCAAAACAGAGGCGCGAACCTGCGCCCAGTTCTTCTGTCCGGCAATCACCGCCTCATTGTTGAGCGCAAAGATCGCGTCCGCCTCAGATTGAAGCTCCGGGATGAACACCTGCAGCTGCTCATACCTCTGCAGCAGCCGCATGGCCGTCCGCCGGGTCAGGCTGCGGATGTGTCCAAAAGTACCCCGATACCACTCACTGAACGGCTTTTCCAGCAGGCACCGGGCAAGCTGTTCCAGTTCCTGGTCTTCCATGTGGCGGCTGACCAGCCCATATTTCAACAGCTGGCGGAGGGTAAGCAGGCGCCTGTCCACGGAAAGGGGCGTCAGCATGGCGTAGAGCCGGACATAGATTTCATCCTTCCGCCACAACAGCCACATTTCCTCAAAGGTGTACTGCCTGCCATCTTCCAACAGGTCGAAGTAGCTGCTGCCGCGCTCTACGGTGTCACACGCCTGCAGGTTCCTGGCCGTGAGGCTGTTGAGGTTGCAGTGTTCACAGAACTTGTCCTCAAACAGCAGCGCATACCGTCCCAGCGAAAGGAACAGCTCGCTGTGCTCGCTCACCAGATCCAGAAAATGCTTCTTCCCATGCTGTACCGCATAAGTGAGGATGGGGAATTGATGGCGTCGGATGGCGCTGAAGTCCAGATGGAGCCTGCCGGAGTACAGGACGTTGAGGTAGCTCAGGTCATTACGCAGGATCTCCTGCCGCTGTTTTTTGTCCAACGGCGCTGTGCGTGAGATAAACCAGTTGAGGTCATACTGCCCCGCATGATTTTCCAGCCACTGCTCAAAGAAGGCGTCGAGGTCTTCGGTGTCGTATTCAAAGGCGGCCAGCAGACGGCGGAATTTCATCACATCGGCCATCTCTACCCAATGAAGGTCTTTGATCCGTTCCGCGTCCAGAGCCAGTGTCACCCCCTGCCGGTAGAGCAGCGTGAGAATCCGCTGGAGCGGCCGGTTCTGTTCCAGCAGTACCAGCGCCGCGTGCTCATCGTCGTGCCAGTTGAACAGGTACGGGCCGAGAAATGGCTGCCGCATCATGTCCCTCTGTGCGTCTGTTAATGTGGGCAGTTTCTCCCGTTCTGCGGCCGGGAAGGCATTGAGGTTGTCGATGATGGCCTGTTCTTCTTCCTCATACTTGATAAACGGCAGGTAAAATTTCATGTAATAAAGCCGCAGGGACGGAGGAAGATCTGTGACCGCCGCTGCCAGCACCCACTCTTGGGGATACTGCGTCAGCTGCTCCCCGCAGGCCGCAGCCGACTGAAGCATACTGGTGATCGCTTCATCATTTGCCGCATGGTCGCACAACGCCCGGTAGAGCATGGCAAATTCCGGCGTCCGAACAAGCTCCTTCTGAATCTGCGCATTGTCGTCTCCGGCACGGAGCCTGTCCTGTAATTGAAAAGTTTCCACCCGCTCGCAGGTCTGATCCAGGGCGTCCTCCGGGAATTTTCCCGTCAGTCTCGGTTTCAGGCCGCTGTTTTCCATGCGGGTGAGCAGGGATAAATGCTTCAATGTGTTGGTCATGCCGCTTCACCTCCTACGATGGTTTGCACCATTTCCAATATCTCTCTGCGCGGCCGGGGCTCGTATATCACAAGGCCACCGCACAGCTCAAAGAATTTCTGCATTTCCTGCGCTGCAAGGGCCTGGGCGCAGCCTGCCGGCCATTCCAGCAGTTTTTCATAGACCATATCCAGTGCGGCTTTCCTGTCCTCGCCATAATAATATCCGCGCATGAACTGGACAAGGGATTCCGCGCTGCCATCATAGCACCTTGCCAGTTTCTCCTGACGCTCCATGACCTCCTGCTGCCGTTGGCGCTCTTTTTCCTGTTCTTCCTGTTCAGCTGCGGCTTTTCGCTCGGCCTCCATTTCTTCCTTGGAATAGAACCGTTCCTTTAACTGCTCCGCCTCGTAACCATTGCAGGCGTCACGGGCCAGAAGCTGCCGCAGTACAGCCGCCAGCAGCGGTTTGTCATAGATGCGCTGCACCTCCGGGGCCTTTAGGGCACAGAGGACAAACGAATCATAGTATTCCGGCTCCGTCTGAAAGAAGGAGGCATCGATCCAGTCATAAATCTCCCGGTGCTGCTCCGCCGTAAGGAACGGACGGTCCATAGATAATCTGTATGACTTTCTGCTGTAATAGCCCTCCTCCCGGATGAAACCTTTGTGGAAATAAAAGCCGTTTCCAAAAATCCCTTGAAGCTGTGAAAAGGTGTACTGGCTGAACAGTTTTTGCGCGAACCGGAAGCACCTCCAGCTGGAGATTTTCAGCGCGTATTCCTGTAAAAGCTCCAGCGGATGGGCACGAGTCCCGTCCTCCTTGTGCTGCTCAAAAAACTGCCACAAATCGATCTCCTTCCGCTCCACCAGCAAAGCGAAGCTGCGAAGCGTATGCCAATGGCGCTCGTTAAAATACTCAATATACTCCGCACCAGTCAATGCCTGATACCGCGTAAGCCAGCGCCGCAGCGGGATCGCCGCACGGGAGCGGAGCATCTGCTCGGTAAACAGTTCCGCATACTCTCCCTTACTCAGCCCGCTTGCCAAAATGTCGTATCGCGGATTGAATACATCAAAGCGATAGGAAAACTGTCTTTTAACCGTTTTGTTCATCCAGAGGATGGTGCGGGGCGCTGTGGGTGCAAGTCCCATCTGGATGGCCGCCCAGAGATCCTGATACCCCTCGTACTTGACCTCAAATTTCTGGTAAACCAGGAACAGCCAGCCGATGTACGCATAGATCTCTTCCGGCTGTCCATCCGGACAGTTCAGCAGCATACGGACACAGGCCGCTGCAATCTTTTCCGCCGTGATCCCTTTGGACAAAAGCCGGCCCGGTATCCGGTCGGCCCACACCGCCAGGGAATTTGCCAGCGTGATCTCTTCCATGCTGTACCCGGCAGTAAGCAGAATCGAAAATTCCCGGCTGTCCGGTTTCATGTTCATATAGGGCAGCTTCAGCAGTGTCCGCACCACCAGGTCGGTCTTGCCGCGATAGCGTTTTGCCTCTTCGGCATAGAAACGGATGAACCATTCCAGCACGCCAAAGTCCCATTCCAGAGAGAGCGTCCGGTCCGGCCCAAACAGCCGCGTCAACTGCGGCCGCATGGCCTGATAGCCAGCCTCCGGGTCGTCAAACAGGGAGAGCACAAACAGCGCCTCCTCCGTCCTTGCATATTCTCTGGCGGCCAGTGCATCCAGCCGTGCGCGGCGCTGGGGAGCGTCGGTTTCCAGCAGATAGAGCGCACCTTGCAGGTAAACATCTGTCCCGGCAGTCCTGCGAAGTTTCTGAATGAAATCATTTCGCTGATTGCCTACAAACATTGTGTCAGCCTGACACTGGCGGGTGTAGCCCAGGGCCAGTGCAAGAGCGCGGAGAATGCGCATATCCGTGCCCAGCTTTTCCTCGAACCGCTCCAATACTTCACCGGGGTAACGCAGGCTGTAAGTTTCAAAATAGCCGGAAACATTCTGATCTCTCTGCCAGATCTGTCTCACTTCCTGCTGACGGTAAAGGATTCTCACCTCATCGTCCTGCGCCATCTGTACGATCAGTTCCGCAAAGGCATGATACAGCGTAAGGTCAATGACCTTCTGGTAGGCACTGTATGCCGGTATGATTTCTTGGTTCACAACATTTCCCTCCTTTTTACTGCGGCCAATGCCCGCCGGTAGAATAGTTCCATTCAATCGTCCCGTCTTCATAGATTTGGGGGCCGTGTGCGGCCAGGCTCCAGCCGTCGGACAGCCTTGTAAAATAGGCTACCGTTTCCCACGGGCAGCTGCCCTCCACAAAGCCGGTGCAGCGGTATTGCTTGTCATTGCGGTTGGTGTAAACGCGATTGACAACGGGGACAAAATAGTGTTTCTCCATTAGCGTATCCTCCCATAAAAAGCATAGGGAGAGGGCCTCAGACAGCCCTCTCCCCATTGTCAAACTTCGATGGCCCGGCGAATTAAGCCACATTGGCCATGCGGAAAAATTCCTCCGGCGTCAGCACCGTAATACCCAGTTCCCGTGCCTTGGACAGCTTGCTGCCGGCCTTCTCGCCGCAGACCAGGTAATCGGTCTTGCGGGTCACCGAACTGCCGGCCACCGCCCCCAGCGAGGCAATCAGGCTGTTCATCTCGTCGCGGGTGTAGGGCTCAACCTTTCCGGTCACCACAATGGTCTTGCCGGAAAAGGGATTGTCCGGATTGACGGTCTGGTTGTCGGTCTCCGCCGGTTTCTGAATGTTCATCATCATCTGCAATTCCTCCCAAATACAGAAATTTTCTTCCTCGTTGAACCATTCCTGAATGTTGTTGTGCAGCGTCTCCCCAAAGTCCGGGAGCTGCCGGAAGTCATAGCCTCCATAGACGGCATCCCGGAATTCATCCAGGCTGCCGTGAAATTCCCGGCAAAGGGCTCTGCTGGCGGTATTGCCGACCATCGGGATGTCCATAGCGATGACATACCGCTCGAAAGTGGTGTTGCGGCTCTGCTGGATGGCGTCCCAAAGGCGCTGCCAGGATTTTTCACCAAAGCCGTCCATCCGGATGATCTCGTCCTTATGCTGGTCCAGGCGGTAGATGTCCAGATAGCTGTGAATCCAGCCGCGGCCGATCAGCTTTTCCAGCGTTCCCTCCGACAGCCCTCAATGTTCATGGCCTTTTTGCTCACAAAATGGACGAACTGCTTGAGGCGCCGGGTTTCGCAGGCGGCATTGTCGCAGAACAGGGTCCTGATGATCCGTTCCTCGCCGTCTTCGCCGCGGCCTTTGGTTTCGTGGATTCTGGTCGGCTCCCCGCAGCAGGGGCACTGGTGTGGGATCACGGCATCCAGGGAAAAATTGCCCCGGTCCAGGTTTTCCTCCACATGGGGAATGATCATGTTCCGCTTGCTCACCAGGATACGGCAGCCCGGCGCCAATTCCAGATCCTCGATAAAGGACAGGTTGTGCAGGCTGGCTCTGGACACCTCGCAGCCGTCGATCTCCACCGGCTCAAAAATGGCAACCGGGGCGATCTCGCCGGTGCGGCCAGGCGTCCATTCAATCGTCTGGAGTTTTGTCTGGAACAAGTCATCCTCAAATTTGAAAGCAAGGCCGTCCTTGTAATGATGGCCTGTGCGCCCGCAGCTTTTGGACAGAGCGATGTCGTTGTAGGTGATAACGATACCGTCGATGGGAATATCGGCGTCTGCCGCATACTGCTTGAGCTGCCGGATACCGTCCTCGGTTTCCTCCTGCGTCAGAGGACGCTTGGTGATCATGTACTTACAGGGCAGAAAGCCCAGTGGCCGCAGCGCCTTGAGGCGCTCCGATTTGCGGGGCACTTCCTCCATACCCTCCAGCACATTGAACGGCATGAACATCAGGCGCCGTCCCAGGCAGGCCCCGGCGTCAAACAGCCGTACCGAGCCAGCCGCCAGGTTGCGGCCGTTCTTATAGGGTTTCCCGTCGCCGTCCACCAGAGTGGTTTTCAGCTGCTCAAAGTCGCTGGGGCGGATGAACGCCTCGCCGGTGACCACCAGACGGTCTTCGTATTGGATATTTGCCGGAATTCCGCTGATGGCGCGGGTATTGTGGGTCACGATCTCTCCCACATCGCCGTCGCCCCGGGTGGCCGCCTCCACCAGCTTGCCGCCCTCATAGGTCAGCTTGATGGTCAGGCCGTCCAGTTTGAGCATGAACATCACCTGATGCTCACCCATAAAGCGGCACAATTCCTCCGTATTCTTCACTTTGTCCAGGGACAGCAGCGGGATCGGATGATTCGTTTTTTCCAGCTTGCTGACCGCCGGGTAGCCCACGGTGCTGGTGGGCGAGTTCGCCATCTGGATGCCCGTTTGTTTTTCCAGGGCCTGCAGTTCCTCAAACAGCCGGTCATAGACAGCATCGCTGACGCTGGGGCTGTTGAGGTTGTAATACTCATTGCGGTAGCGGTTGAGCCGGTCGGTCAGTTCCCGCTGCCTTTTCATCAAATTCTGGTCCATCAGGCCGCCTCCTCTTCTAAAACACGGAACGCCATAATCAGCGTCTCCGCCGTATGTTCACCATAGGTGTACGACTTGCACACCCCATCTTCAAATTCCCAGGTACGCGCGGCCCCCCACCAGAGGATGGCGCCGCGTCCGTCATTTCCCGCATTGATTCGGGGATCAGGCGGGTTCAGCGTTTTAGTGTAAAATCCCTGGGTGTTGACCCATGTGACCTCCCGCAGCTGCCCGATGCAGGAAGGGCGGCAATGGCCGGTAACTTCCAGACGCACGCCTGGCCGCAGTGCGCGCTTGAGCTGATTGAGATTTTTGATCATGCGGCACCCTCCTTTCTGCGCCTCTGGCTATCAGAAGCATACCGCCCAAAATTCAGTTCCCGGATGATGCTCTGGATCGTCTCATCATCATCCCATTTTGTGGAGAGGACGGCTCGTTCCGGTCCTTCTCCCACATGAACGCTTACCTCACTGCCATAAATCTGCATCAGCACATCAGGGCGTTGGGCGCAGACCACGGCCAAATTGCCAAGCTGTTTCATTTTTTCTCCTTTCACGCCGCATAGAGCCAGACCACAACCGGCCGGCTCAAGTCGGCAACCACATAATTTTTCCGCACATGAACCGGGCGGAAATTTCCGTCAAACTCACATTCGGTACTCTGTTCAATACGCCCGTCGTTCTGGGCCAGATGTTCCCGGTAGAGGCGCAGGATACGCAGGCGCTCTTTGGGCGTGTCACTCTCTCTGCACCGAAGATTGGAGCAATACACATACCGATGCGGCTCGTCTTTGAGAAGAAAGCCATAGGTCATGTACCGCCGGCACTTGTGTTCCCGCTCCCGCTCGATGTGCTTTACATAGGCTACACCCGCCTTGCCGCCTTGGGTCATACAGAGATAGCCCATTTTCCGACGCTGTTCACCTGACAACGAGATCTGCTCCATTTTCTGCCCCGGCAATCCTTTAAAAGCCCGGAAACTCTCAGGCGCATACCTGTAACCGCGTATCTCGTACTCAAATCGTTTTCTCCCCATCTAAGACCTCCATTCTATAAAGTGGGCCGGACGCCCCGAAGGACGCCCGGCCGTTGAACCTGTCTCACGCGGCAGCAGGGAGTGCCTGCGGCTGCATGACTTCCGTATTTTCCATCAAATCGGCCAGCAGCACCTCTGCCAGCAGATGGCCGGCAAGATGCCCGGTGTGAATGATCACACGGTCTTTCTGCATCTGGATGAATTCCTCCTTCCGCAGCTCACGGCTCCGCTCAGCCAGCTTCAGGTCGCGGCCGGTAAGGCGGGCCGCTATGACCTTCTGCCATTTGAGCAGAAATTCCGTCGCCTGTTCGATGTCCTCATGTTGACGGTCAAACAGGGTGCGCTTCTGCCGCACGGTACCATCCGGCTCGATTTCCAGCGTGTAATAGGGGTCTTCCGGTTCCTCCGTCCGGCGTAGGAACATGATGAAGCTTTCCCGGCGTTCCATGCGGTCATAGTACCGCTCGCCGGCGCCATCATTGCCGACACAGTGATGAAGCATCCGCCCCTCTTTGATGATCTCGAAGATGTTTTGGGGCGCGATCACCGTGTATTCTTCATCGGTGTAGGCATATTTTTTCTGCAGCTCCATGCAGATAGCATCGACATGGGGATATTTCGCCGCCATTTTCTCTGCCTGTTCCTCCAGACTCCCAGCTTCACTCTGGAGAACCAGCTCATCGTGCCGCTGACGCAGTTTGCGTACGCGGTAGACGATCTCATCACTGGTGTCATAGTGCAGCCGTTCTGCCATAGCAAGATAGTCCTGCCAGGTGGTCAGCGCCTGCTGGCAGCTGCCATCAAAATACTGTTTTTGCCGCTGCAAATAATTTTTGATTTGAACCAGGCTCATGCGGTCTGCAATAAACAGCAGATCTTTTGCGCTGATCCGTTCCTTTTGGAACCAATGCAGCATTTCATCAGGTATGCGCTGGCCCGTCTTTTTTTCAAGCTGCAGCCAGGCCAAGGTCTCTGTGTCTCCGTCCAACTGGCGCAGGCGGCGGAATTTCTGGGCGTCCAGGCCCAAAGCGCGGATCAATCCCGGCTCGTCCGGATGCAGCACCAATTTCCGCACATTATCGCAGAAACGGAAGCACTCCGCTGCCAGCCGGGGAAGTCCAGCTTTCCAAATCTGCTCCATCTGGGGAAGCCGTTTCCAAACCGCCAGATATTTTTCGGGGTCGGTGTCCGGATGGCTGCGTATCCACTCGGCCAAGCCGGTATGGCGAAGTTCATTTTTCTCCAGACTGGGCAAAGTTTTCCCGTACACCCGGCCGGCCTGATCGCCAGCATAGGAGTAATAGCAAGGGCTCCCTGCGATCCACCGTGTTTCCCGCTGGCAGTACATTCCCCAGTAATAGGAACGGACCTCGCCGCTGTGGTCATAAATCGAACGCCGGAACTCATGCCAATAAGGCTCGCTGTGTGGCAGCCTGTCCTTTCGGTAGGTCCTGTTCGCCCAGAATTCCCGGATAACAAAACCATCCTTGCACCGCTGGATCAGATAGGCATAATACTTATCTGTTTGGAAATAGCCTGCGCGTCCCAATGCCTTGAACACCACAGGATGCCGGCAGCGGGTACAGCGTCCCTCTTTGTTGTGGTAGGGGTGCCCGGAAATGGGCACCTCCTTCCCGCAGAAGGTGCAGTAGCCGGTTTTTGCGCCGCCGCGCTTGTAGTGGTAAAATATAAAATTTTCCCGCACGGCCACCTTGTCGGCCCAACGCCTCCAATCTTTCGGCAATTCCGGAACCTGCGCCAGATCCTGGTCCCACGGGTCGGTAATCCGTTTGTGGCGCCGATCCAGCTGCTCATCCCGCACATTCCGTTGAAAATCGAGAATGCCGAGGGCGCCACCGCGCTCGCCGGAAAAATATGCCTGCACCAGATCCTCGTCCTCTTTGCCAGCCCAGCATGTGGTGTAGTAAGCATCACCAGGCCATTCCAGCCGATCCAGTTTCGCGTCACGCCATTTCTTTTCTAAATGGTCATAGGTGAGAAACTGGCGATTTTCTTTGTCAAGGAACACCTCATAGGCGGGCTTGTCCCCATCCAGGCGCAAGTGATCAGGCAAGTAGAAGGCCGCTTTGAGGATGCCGTCCTGGATCACGCAGTTCATATACAAACGATACTTGCGGATCATGCGCGTATGGCCCCAGTAAGTTTTTTCCTTCTTGGGCTCGTCCGCTATCGCCACTTCTTTCATCTCCGGCGATGCCGTCAGCATCGGCATCGCCAGAAGCATGGATTTCTTCAATTTAGTTCACCGTCCTTCTTTCAAGATTCGCACCATACCAGACATTCGGCAGGAGCGTCTTTCCATCAATGGTAGCCACCACGATCTGCTGGATGCTGCCGGTGGCTGGGTCCTCCTTGGCAAAGGCCAATACATCACCCTTCCGGCTGCCCTTGGCTATGGGATCGGCGCCGCGGACTGCCGCATAGCCGCTCCATGCTTCAGCTTTGTCCTTCCGTACATGTTCGTTCCACTTCCGCTTGGGGTGGTCTGCCATAAAGGCAAGGCCGTGGAGGAACAGTTCTTCTTTCGTCAGCCGTTTAAGGACAGTCAGCTCGGTACAGGAGATCTTGGAATCCACTTCGTCCTCGTCGATGTCCCCGCCGGCGTTGACGATGTAGTATTCTGAATGGTCTACATCGCCGTAATAGCTCAGGCAGTCCAGCGGGTCCTCCGCACAATGGAATCCATTTTGGCGGCAGTTGGCCTTTTCAGTCACATTGAGGCCCATCTGAAACTGATAGCCAATGCAGATCATGCCGGGCCGAAAACCTTTATACGCAATCATACTCTGCCTCCTCAGCCGGCCTTTGCCATGCCAAAATCCATCAGCGACATCTGGCCGTCGGCAGCAGGCTCCTTTTCCGGCGCCGGCTTGGGCTCCGGCTTTTTCTTCTCGGCAGGCTTTTTCTCGGCTTTCTTTTTCTTGGAGGACTTCACGGAAGACTTGCCATAGTAGGGGCGGGGGACAAACTTTTCTTCCTCCTCCTGATCCTCCTTGGCATCCGCATCACGGAAGTAATCCTCGGACCACTGATAGCACAAATCATCCGGAATATCGCAGCCATACCCTTGGCTGCCCTGTCCCGGCTGGATGCCGTTTGCTTTCAATTCGTCCTGAATGTACTCCCATGCCTTGCGGCTGATGTACTGGAAGCAGTGGACCATTGTTTTCTTCGGGTGCATGGTGAGACGGGCAAATGCCGGGTCTTCCAGGCACTTGGTCTGGATATACTCCGACACGCATTCCTTCATATTGCGCCGGGTCAGCTTTTCCACATCGCCGCTGACCCGCTGCATGGAGGCAGCCACCACCTCATCATCGCTCATGGCGGCCAAGCGGTCCATCTGCTCCTGCAGGGCCTTCTTCTTTTCCGCCTGTTTTGCCTCCCACTCAGCCTTCCGTTTGGCTTCGGCGGCCTCATGCTCGGCGCAGCGCTTTTCCTCGTCAGCGTCCACAGTGGGGGTATCGGCCTTGGCAGGCTCCGTCTGACCCTCATCGGCATTGTCCTCCTCATCGGTTTCTTCTGCGGGAGACTCGGCCTCGTCAGGCTGTTCCAGCTCTTCCGGGGCCTCATCCAAATCCCCGTCGTCCTCAAAAGCAGGCTGCGGCGCCGGCTCTGCGGCAGGCGGTGCAGGCTGACGGTCAGCCGGCGGAACCGGCAGCTCGTCAAAGCTCTCCCCGTCCTCAAAAGCGCACTCGCGGGTGAGCGAGGCGGCAGACGGTTTGCGGCCTTCCTGCATATCCAGCGACATTTCCGAAAAATATCCCATAATAAACTCCTTTCCGTTGACAAAAATGGCATGGATCAGGATAAAACCTGTTCCATGCCATCGTTTACCTGTGTCACAGCACATAGAGTAGTGTGCTGAAGCTGTCGAAACAGTAACATATCACATTGGGATACTGCTCCGACCATTTTTTGATCCTGTCCTGCACCTCCTGGGCTTTCCGCTGGGCCGGTCCATTCCACGGCGGCGGAACCGTCACCGTAAAATATCCCTTATCCGTGCGGGGCCGCACATCAGCGTTCAGATGGGCGCATTGTTCCAGAAGCGCCAGAAGCTGCCCTCTCTTCGTCTCATTTACAACAACCATTGAAGCCTCTTTATGTCCCTTCTTTGATGTCCTTTTTGGCAAGCATGGGTGAAAACTTGACCTGCGGAAATTCATGCTCCCCATTGACATAGTAGTAGACCCTTCGTGGAGAATGGTCCAGTTCTACTACATCAGAGAGCGCCATTGGCCGCCCGTGGCAGCCTTCCGGCAGTTCCTCCCGGCAGTCTGCAAACAGGCGCTTCAAAATCTCTGCGTCGCTTTGTTCCACCGGGCAGTAGACTTCGCCAGCCCCGACCATGCGGTACATGGCGGCGGGCGGCTGTTCATAGCCGGCCTTTTGTAACGCCGCAAGTTCCTTGAAAGCAAATGGGATGGCTTTCTGCTCGTCCAGTTCCAGCTGATAAAGCACAAACCTCTGTTTCCGCCGCTGGGGTTCCAGCAGGGCGCCGAGGGCATCCCTGCCTTGCCGCAGGAAGGTTTCATGTTCCTCTCTGGTCAAGCCCAGATATTCCGTCAGGCAGGTCTTGTTTTCAGCCAGGTGCTGCCATAGTTCGATGCAGTCCTCAATATGCGCCAGCTCACACAAGCCGCGGAGGTACTGCGCCTTAAAACTAAGTCTATCGATCTCCTTTCTCCGTTGATTTTCCCGGCGAAGTGCCAGCTGCCAATCGTCAAATCCCTTATAGTTGGGATTCCAGGTCAGCCTCCGGCAGTTCATGCCATACTTCCGGGCCGTCAGGTAAATTTTCGACGCCCCGGCCATCGTCATTTGATTGTTGTACTTGTCCATATCGTGGGCTTCAATGATTTCCTCCGTGCCGTTCTGCGCCAAAAGGGCAAACAATGGGTCCAGCGGGCTGGTGTTGTTGGCCCCGGCAATCGCGGCAAAGGTGCGCCCGGTCAGACAATGGGAAATATCTGCTTTCAGCAGCCCCTCGATCACATAGACCACCCGGGCGGATGGGTCACCGATCAGATGTACCGGGCTGCCGGAGCCTGTCCCGTCTGTCTTCGAGGAAGAGGAAAACCAGATGTACTTGGCCCCCGGTTTCTCCGGCGGGTCATCTTTGTGTTTCAGCGGCACATCCAGCATGATCTGAAATCCCTGCAGCCGGCCGTCAAAACCTATGGCGGGGATCAGGATGCCGGAGGTCTTCTTATAAAACGCCATTGTCCAATGGCCGCTGTCGTCCCGGTAAAATCCGGGTACGCCCTGCACCCTGCATCCCTGCCTGATCAGCCGGTCCGTGATAGAGCGGCATAAGAAGGGCGGCGGGGTACTCTTAAAGCCCAGCGCCTCGATTTGTTCATCAGACAGCCCGCGCTTTGGTGAGCGCAGATGTTCCCGATGGGCCGGCCGCAGCGTAAGCTGGGCCAGCAGCAGGGATAGGGTCTGATGGATCTCGGCCGGGCTGGCTTTGTCCGACTGCGGCACAGTTTTTCGCTCGGAAGAAGAATGACCTGCAGCGGCCGCCCGGGCCCCCGGAGATGGGGACCCGGTGCTGACCGGCTGCTGTTGGGCTTCATTCCCGGAGCGTGCGTGTTCCTCATGGGTATTGTCACACAGAGCTTCTGCAATCTCCCAATAAGCGTCAGAGGTCGTCGTGTGATTGAGTTTTGCGTACAGCGCCAGCATTCCGCCATGTTCGTCACAGTGATTGCACCGCCAGACATTTTTGACGAAATTGACATTCATCCGCCCGCGGCGGTCGCCGCAGAACGGGCAGTCCACATAGACGCTGTTTGCCTGCTGGCGCCTGACCCGCAGGTGCAGCAGTTCCACAACTTCCATGATACCGAAGGGAAATTCATCCGGGTACGAGCCCATCTGCCATTCCTCCCTTCATGCCCTCGCCGGCGGCCATATCAGCCGGCCTTTTGAAGCGAATTCAAAACCAGCTGGGCGGCAGCGCGGACCATGTTGTTCTTGCTCTTGCCCGGAATCAGGTAATACCGCAGATTGACAGGCCGCTTCTCAGCCACCTGGGCAATCGTCATACCCTTGCAGATGCCATCGTCTACGATGACCTGCTGGGCCTGTTCCAGCGTCATGACCTGCAGAATATCCTCCATAGGCGTGTCCTTCGTGTAAGAGGGGGTATCCACCGCTCCGGCAGCGCCATCTTCGGGCTGCAGCGGCTCGGCGGCAGGTTCGGATTCCTCCGTGTGCTGGACCGGCAGCTCCGTTACATTGCCGCGGACGGGCAATTCATCCGCCTGTTCATTTTCAGCCGCCGGCTGTTCCGTCTTTGGCGAAGCGTCAACCGGGAGCGTATCGAATTTCTTCGCCGGCTCCACCGGCAGGTGCTGCTTCACCGGTTCCGAAGCAGTGTTTTCCTTCGGCGGGGCCGTTGTCGCTGTTGCCGCCTTTTCGCCCTTAAACGCCCTCTGCGGCGTTTCAACGGGGCGGGCAGGGGATTTCCCCTCGGCAGGCGTATCGCCTTTCTGCGGGGCGCTGTGGGGCTTCTGCGGCGGTGTCGTGCATGCCGCCGGCCCGGCAGGCGGTTCTGCGGCCTTTTTGACAGACGCTCCGGCGCTTTTCTCCATCAGATCGGCCTGGGCGCCGGCGCTGATCAGCTGGATGCCAAAACCGGCGTCCGTAAGGGCCTGGCTCAGCGCCTCATTCTGGGCGGCTTTCACGAAGTCGCGGCTGTCCTGGGTAGTCTGCTGGGCCGTGCTCATACTGAACGGCTCCGCGTCACTGCGATCCAGGAACACCTTGGCCTCAAAAATCGCCATCTGCTCCGTGATCCGTAGCGCCGTCAGACGCATATGGCCGTTGGGATGGGCCATGCGGAACCAGAGTTTCTGGTAGGGCAGATCCAGCTTCAGGGTGTCCTTGGTGCGGCGGAGGAACTTGAGCGGGTCAAAGCCCGGCACCTTGTTCAGTTCTGCGGCCGCAGGCACGGTTTCGTACATCGTTTTCGTATTGTTGTCGTTCATGTCATATACTCCTTCCTGTGTAATAAATAGGAGACGCGGGGCAATTTTCTGCACCTTGCGCCTCTTTTTTAACCAGCGTATTTCAGTTCTTCTTCCAGAGCCGCCGGGACCGGGATTCCGGCCCGCTTGGCATAGGCCTTATAGTACATGCCGATGCGCTTGCCCAGAAGCGTATTCCTCTTGACGATTTCATTCCGGTGGATCGCCATAAACAGCACCTGCTTTTGGCCGATCAGCACCACGCGCTTTTTGGCCCGGGTGATGCCGGTATAGAGCAGGTTGCGGTAGAGCATGACGGTGTGCGCTTTCAAAAGCGGCATGATGACCGTTTCATACTCAGAGCCCATTGCCTTGTGGATGGTGGTGGCGTAGGCTAGGTCCAGATTGACCATATCCTCTACGCTGTATTCCAGCTCTCGGCCCACACCGAAATCCAGGCCGACGCGCTTGCCATCTTCATCGTCTTTGATATAGCGGATAAATCCCAGGTCGCCGTTGGACACCTTGGCGGTGTTTTTGGTCTGCATGATCCGGTCGTTGACCCGGAACACTTTGACGCCGATCTTGATTTCTTCCTCGGCAGAGCGGAACGGGTTGACCACCTCGCGGATGGCCTCGTTGAGTTGTTCCGCCGACGCAGCGCCTTCCGAACGGAAGGGAGACAAAATCTGCACCCGGTCAATGCCGCTTTCCGCAATTTCCCGGCAGTAGCGGGCGATGATCCGCTCCGCAGCCTCTGCCTGGTTATCGCTTGCCATAAATACAAAGTCCGGCCCAAAGTACAGCTTGGTGTTGCCCTCGTTGATAAACTTGGCGTTATAAGCGATCAGGCTGTCCTTGGACTGACGGAAGATCTGGTCCAGCACCGTGACGGGAATCAAGCCACAGTCGATCAGTTCGCGGAACACAGTCCCGGCGCCCACACTGGGGAGCTGGTCGGGGTCGCCCACGAGAACGACACGGGCCCCATCTTTGATGCGGGAGAAAAATTTGTCTGCCAACCACATATCCACCATAGAAAACTCGTCCACAATGATCAGGTCCGCCGACAACGGCTCCTGCTGTCTGCTGCGGTTGGCGTCATCTTCTTCACTGCCGAGGCCCAGGCCGCTGTGGAGCGTCCGCGCCTTGTCAAAGCCAGTGCTTTCCGCCATACGACGGCTGGCACGGCCGGTCGGCGCCATCAGAACGATTTCACCTTTCGGGTGCAGGCGGCGATAAACTTCCAAAATGGTCTTGAGCACCGTTGTCTTGCCGGTGCCGGGAGAACCGGTGATAATGGACAGGCTGTGGCGGTAAGCCGCGTAGACCGCTGCCTCCTGTTTGGAAGACAGCACCAGCCCCATTTCACGCTTGACCTGCTCCAGCGCCTGCTCAATGCGCTCCGGCGCAGACGGCTCTATCAGCCGCATGGCAATACGCCGGGCCGTTTCATCTTCCTGTGCGAATGTGCGGGGCAGGTAGATGTTATCTTTGACGGATACCACCTCGCCATGAAGGATCATGTCCTGAAGCACATCCGCGACCTCCTGCTCATGAAGCCGGAGAGACGGGACGGGGATCTTTGCGTTGAGAAGCCGAAGAGCCTCCTTCCGCAAAGTTTCACCAGGCAGGAACAAATGTCCTTTGCCGCCCTTGCTGTCCTCCAGCGCCCAGAACAGTGCGCCCTTGACCCGCATGGGGTCATGCAGGTCGCCGCCGTTTTTCTGAACGATGGCATCTACCCGGAGAAATCCAAAACCGGACACCTGGCACAGTTCAAAGGGACTCTTTTTCAAGATGTCCACGCTGGCGGGCCCGAAGTGCTGATAGATCTTCAAGGCCGTTTTCGGCGTGATCTTGAATGGGGAGAGTAGCGTCATCAAGTCTTGGAGCATCCGGCTCTCCGCATACGAGGTTTTAATGTCCTCCAGCTTGTTTTCCGTAATGCCCTTGACCTCCAGCAGCCGCTCGGGATGGTTTTGCAGAATATCCAGCGTCTCCACGCCAAACCGGGAGACGATCTGTGCGGCAGTCGCCGGCCCAATCCCTTTGATGAGGCCGGAGGCCAGATAGCCCTCCACGCCGTCCTTGGTCTTGGGAACGATCTCGCGCCACTGTTCCACCTGAAGCTGCACACCATATTTGCCCTTTGTCCATTCGCCGTCCAGTTCCAGTTCTACCGCGTCCGTGCGGGGCAGTTCATAGCCCGTCGCAACAAAGCGGATCAGATGATCTCTGTACCGGCGGGTGGAACGGGCCTCCTGGGGCACCTCCTTATCAGCGGTCTTCACGCTGATGATGCAGAACTTGTTTACCGGGTTATGGTAGATCGTCCCGTCATAAGTTCCTCTATGGATCACTTCTTTTTTCCCTCCTTTTATGCCGCCTCGGCGTCACTCTTGACCGTGAAGCGGCGGTATTCGGAAACAGTCACATACTGCTCATAGATGTCCGGATGTTCCAGCTTCAGCCTGTTCAGATTATCCTTGTCAATACTGGGGGTCCGCACCGGATTGTAGGTGACGGTATAGTTCACCCCATCCTGCTGGCAGATGGCTTTGCAGCTTTTCCCCATTTTGGCAATGATGGCAGCCTTCAGCCGCTTCATATCTTCCTCGATTTCCTTTTTGCCTGCTTCTGCGCCTTTTTTCTGCTCCTGAAGTTGGAGAAAACGCATCAGCTTGGCCGTCAGGGGCAGGTCGAGTGATACAGCGGGGGCCTCCTTGTCAGCGGGGCCAGTGTACCGGCGCACGCTCTCGATCACGAGGTCGCCATCTTCGGTGTAAGGCGGCGGCGTTCTGGTAAGCACATGATTTTCCCAGAAATTCTGCTCCAGAAAAATCATCTCATCCTCATAGGCCAGATCTCTCTGCATATCACGGATAATGCTTTCCTGCTCGTTGTTGCCATACAGGCAGCAGAAGAAACAGCGGTCCACATCCATGACGGCCATGTAATGCCGCCCCTGGGACTCATAGTAGGCCGGAATGGTTTCCTCACCATCCAGCCACCAGTTGTCTTTGGCGTTGTAGTTTGTGGTCTTGATCTCCAGAATAGCGGTGGTGCCGTCCGGCAGTTCTACAAAGTAGTCCACATCCGCCAGCATCCAGGGATACTTCGGGTGCTGGAACATCTTTTTGATCTGATAGACCTTGTAGCCGGTCCGGTGCTGGAAGATCTTCGCCACCAGCGGTTCCAACAGGTGTCCCATCTCCAGGGCCACCCAGTTGTCCTCATGGTCCTCGACCACGGCAATGTTCAGCTTGTCATAAAACAGATCCCGGGCCGTCCGCCACGGTGAAATGCCCAGCAGAGCCGCAACATCGCTGCCGCCAATGCCTTTCCGGCGGTAAGCAAGCCATTTTTCTTCGGACAAGCCTGCCGTTTCCACCAGCACCAGAGGCTGATGCCGCTCTTTGACAGCCACACTGCCTGCCGGCATACTCAACACCCCCTCCGCGTCCTGCGGGGAATGACGGGCGCCCGAATCACCGGGCAATGCTTCTGTGCGGACTGGTTCAGCTTCTGGTACTGCCGCCAGCTCTCCATCGGTTTCCTCTTACTCGTCAGAGACTCCTGACTCCGCTTTTTTACATTCATGTTCATACCTGCCTTTCTGTAATTTTGGTATATCCTCAAAGCCGTTTCCGGCATTTGGGCAGAAAAAAAACGAGGGTGACAGTGGGCGTAACGCCTGATGTCCATAGCTGCCTATGAACCAAAGTCATCCTCGCTGACGGGAGCAAAAGTCCCGGAAAACAAAAAAAGCCAGTAATATACCGGCCCAGAGGGGCGCAGTAATACTACTGGCACAAGTACAATCTTGACTGCGTGTGCAATGCAGATTTTTCAATCCGCGGTACAGAAACTAAGTCTGTATCCCACAAGGGGAAAACGCACAAAAATCAATTACAGAAACAGTGTAACACAATATCTTGCGTTAGTCAAGGAATATCATCTATATATAGTATCTTTCTGTTGCTGAAAATGGCATTGCTCAAAAAAACTCATCAAAAGGCACAGGATTTGCAGAAATTTGGCCGCCATCTCCTATATATAGGGCGTACAGACATGGCATGGGACTCCGTAGCCGGTCTGCACGCTCTTTTTGTACCTTGACAAGCCCCATAACCTTTTCCATTGGAGTTATACAGGGATCGCGGACAGTGTGCGATGACCACATGGAGCCCGCCCACGATTGAAATACCGCACAGCGGGCCCTGGCAATACGCGGCGGAAAGCCCCGGCGCAGGAAATGGCCTTTGGAAGAGACCCTACACTTCCCGATGAATTTGAATGACTTCATTGTTTTTGTTGAAAACCTTCCACTACAAATCGTAGGGGATATATGTAATTGCAAATAAAGGAGGGCAATTATGGAAAAAAGAAAACCCAATGACCTTTCACCGGATCAGTGCTTGGCGGTCGATACGGAATCGCTTTGCAAACTGCTCGACTGCGGGCGGCACACGGCCGTCCAGATCGGCGACTTGGCCCACGCCCGCATTACCATGAATTCTCGTGTCCTTTGGAGCGTTCAGCGCGTAAAGGAATACTTGTACGAGATCTCATGCTAACAGAACCTTGCCCATTTCGGGCACAACAACACACAAAACATCGGGAGGTATCAGCCTATGCCAAAAGTTAGAAAAGACAACAAAGGCCGCAACCTGCGGCCAGGAGAAACACAACGCTCAGACGGCAGCTATATGTTTGTCTATAAGCTGGGTAAGAAGAAAAAGTACATTTATGATTTTGACCTTGCCAGCCTGCGGGCCAAAGAAAAAGTTCTCAACCGTGACAGCGAAGACGGTATTCGCACCCAGGAGGCTATGAAAATCACCCTAAATGATATGTTCAAAGTCCTCATGGATACGAAAATCCAGTTAAAGGCTTCTACACGGGCGAATTACGAATATCTTTGGAGCAACTATGTGAAGGATGAGCCGTTTTCCAACATTCCCCTGCCCAACATCCGAAAGAGCGACATCCTGACATTTTACACGAAGCTTTTGAAAAAAGGCTTTGCGATCAATTCCTTGGAAAGCATCAATAACCTGATTCACCCCACGCTTGAATTGGCGGTCGATGATGACTACATCCGAAAAAATCCAAGCAAAGGCGTCTACCGCTCTCTCAAAACAGAGGGAGCCGGGGCGCCCCCGAAGAAAAGAATCGCGCTGACTATGACACAGCAGAAGAACTTCCTTCGGTTCATTTCCAAGTCACCGATGTATAGCCACTGGCTGCCTGTCATGGTCGTGCTGCTCGGTACGGGAATGCGTGTTGCGGAATGTACTGGCTTAACTAAAAATGATGTGGACCTGGAGAACAACACCATCTCTGTCAATCACAACTTGATCTATCGTGTGATCGATGGGAAAGCAGGTTTTCATATCACCACCCCTAAAACGGCCAGCGGCACCCGCACCATCCCTATCCTGTATCCGCAGGTTGCTGAACAGCTCCGCACATTGATTGAAGTCATGGACACCCTCTATCCAGAAGACCTTGTGATGAATGGGTATCACGGTTTCCTTTTTAGGAATCGGGAAGGTTACTTTCTCAGTGCCCATAATATCAATCGGGCCATCCAGCGTATCTCCATCGCCTACAACGCCGAAGAAATGGATCAGGCTGAACTGGAAGATCGTGAGCCGGAACTGCTGCCGCATTTTAGCGTACATAACATGAGACACACATTCTGCACGCGGCTCTGCGAAAGCACGAACGACATCAAGTTTATCCAGCAGGTGATGGGCCACGCTGATTTTTCCACAACTATGGATATTTATACGCATATTACGCAAGAAAACATGAGGGAAAAAGCAGAGGCAATCAAGGGTAATTTGGTGCTAATGTGAAAATTGCAAAAAAGGGCAAATCCGCATAAAAAACACGGATTTGCCCTTCATTTTGGCCCGTCTGATGCCGTCTGATTTCAAGCAAAAGTTGTAGAAAAGTTGTAGTTGTAAGCCCCTTTTACTACATCTTGTGCCGTCATATTTCATCAGACACTATATATTGTGGAATTTTAGTCTAATGGCTTCATCGTCGGGAACAGGATGACCTCACGGATGGTGTCGGAGCCGGTGAGCATCATGACGCAGCGGTCGATGCCCATGCCCATGCCGCCCGTGGGAGGCATGCCGTATTCCAGAGCGGTGAGGAAGTCCTCGTCCATCATCTCGGTCTCGTCGTCGCCGCGGTCACGCAGCTCCAGCTGCTTTTCAAAGCGGGCGCGCTGATCGATGGGATCGTTCAGCTCGGAGTAGGCGTTGGCCAGCTCGCTGTGGCAGATGAACAGCTCGAAGCGCTCGGTCAGGCGGGGATCTTCGGGGCTGCGCTTGGTCAGCGGGGAAACCTCCACCGGGTACATGGTGATGAAGGTGGGCTGGATCAGCTGCTCCTCAACCTTCTGGTCGAAGCAGGCATACAGGGCGTTGCCCCAGCTCTTGTCGGCGGTGTCGGCCAGCTCCACGCCGATGGCCTTGGCAGCAGCCACGGCCTCGGCATCATCGGTGATGGCGCCGAAGTCCACGCCGGTGTACTCCTTCACGGCCTCCACCATGGTCAGGCGGCGCCAGCCGGGGGTCAGGTCGATGTCCTCGCCCTGCCACTTCACCTGATAGCTGCCCAGAATCTCCCTGGCAGCGCCGGACAGGATGCCCTCGGCAATGTCCATCATGTCGTGGAAATCAGCATAAGCCTGATACAGCTCCACAGTGGTGAACTCAGGGTTGTGCTTGGGGTCCATGCCTTCGTTGCGGAAGATGCGGCCGATCTCATACACCCGGTCGATACCGCCCACGATCAGCCGCTTCAGGGGCAGCTCGGTGGCGATGCGCATGTACATGTCCAGATCCAGGGTGTTGTGATGGGTGATGAAGGGGCGGGCAGCCGCGCCGCCGGCGATGGTGTTCAGCACCGGGGTCTCCACTTCCATGTAGTTGCGCTGATCCAGGTAGGAGCGCATGAAGCGGATGAAGCGGGAGCGGATCTCGAAGGTGCGGCGCACCTCGGGATTCATGATCAGATCCACATAGCGCTGACGGTAACGCAGCTCCTGATCCTTCAGGCCGTGGAACTTCTCGGGCAGGGGCAGCAGGCTCTTGGCCAGCAGCACCACCTCGGTGCAGCGGATGCTGATCTCGCCCATCTTGGTGCGGAACACCTGACCCTTGATACCGATCACGTCGCCAATGTCGAACTTCTTGAAGCCGGCGTACTCCTCTTCACCGATCACGTCACGGCGCACATACAGCTGGATGTTGCCGGAAGCGTCACGCAGGTCGGCAAAGCTGGCCTTGCCCATCACGCGCTTGCTCATCATGCGGCCGGCCATGCACACGGTGCGGTCGGTCTCTTCCTCAGCAGCCAGATGATCGTATTCCTTCTTGATGTCCGCGGCGAAAGCGTCCTGCGGATATTTGGTTTTTTGGAAGGGGTCGTTGCCCGCTTCCTGCAGGGCTTTCAGCTTGTCGCGGCGCACAGCGACCAGCTCGTTGTAAGCCTTTTCGCTGAGCTCCTGATCCTGCTGGGGGTTGGGGTTCTTATTCTCGTTCAGCTCCATGCTATTCCCTCCAAAAAACGCGCCGGTTGGCGCGGATATGATAGTTTGGCCCGCACAGTGCGGGCATACTGCCTTATTATAGCACAAAAAGAGGCGCCGTGGCACCTCTTTTTGCGGAAAAACGATCTTCTTTTTTGTGTTTTCTGCCCAATCAGATGGCAGCGCGGCTGATCTCCAGGATCTTGTAGTCGATGGTGCCGCCGTTGGGCAGGGACACGGTCACGGTCTGGCCGGCCTTCTGGCCCAGCAGAGCAGCACCCACGGGGCTCTCGTCGCTGATTTTGCCGTTCAGGGGGTCCGCCTCGGTGGAGCCGGTGATATCGTACTCCTCCACTTCGCCGTCCTCGTCCTCGATCTTCACATGGGTGCCAACGGAAACGGTATCCAGATTCAGCTCATCGTTATCGATTACGCGGGCGTTCTTCAGCATGGCTTCCAGCTGGGCGATACGGCTCTCGATGAAAGCCTGCTCGTTCTTCGCCTCGTCGTACTCGCTGTTCTCAGACAGATCGCCGAAGCCGCGGGCCACCTTGATCTTCTCGGCAACGTCCTTGCGGCGAACGGTTTTCAGTTCCTCCAGCTCGTCCTCCAGGGCCTTCAGGCCGGCGACGGTCACAACAACTTCTTTTGCATTGCTCATGGTTCTGTTTACTCCTTAATTCTGTGGGAAGCCCGCGGCCGCCAATGCCCTGCCGGCCCTGTGGAACCGGTGGTGCACAAGGGGGGTATGCTTGGTCACAAATCACAATGGGCCACGGTTTGCTTCCATTTAATTTTGATAGTATAACGAGTTCTGGGGGATTTGTCAACCGAACCCCCTTTTTTTGGCTGAATCACCAAAAATACGTTCTTCTTTTTGGCAAACGGAACGGGGCCCGCGGAAAAGGGTCTGCCCTTTGTCCGCGGGTCCCGTATTCATTCAGATTCTATGCACTGTGCGGCGGAATTATTCCTCGTCGTCGGTATTGCCGCGCAGCTTTTTGGCCTCCTCGATGACCTTGCCTTCCAGGTTGGAGGGCAGGGGCTCATAGCGGGCAAACTCCAGTGTGAAGTGGCCGCGGCCCTGGGTCAGCTGGCGCATGAAGGTGGTGAAATCCTGCATTTCGGCCATGGGAACCTCGGCCTCCACAACCTGCAGGCCGTCCTCGTCCGGGTTCATGCCCAGAACACGACCGCGCCGTTTGGTCACGTCGCCCATCACGTCGCCGGTGTTGTCGGCGGGAACATGGGCCTTCAGGGTGCCCACCGGCTCCAGAATCATGGGGCCTGCCTCGGGCAGAGCGGCCTTATAGGCCAGCTTGGCGGCCATGATGAAGGCCATTTCGCTGGAATCTACGGGGTGGTAGCTGCCGTCCAGCAGGGTGGCCTTCAGGCCAACCACCGGGTAGCCTGCCAGCACACCGTGCTCGGCCGCCTGGCGCAGACCCTTTTCCACTGCGGGGAAGTAGTTCTTGGGCACGCTGCCGCCGAATACCTTCTCCTCGAATACCAGCTCTTCGCTGTCGCAGGGCTCGAACTCGATCCACACGTCACCGAACTGGCCGTGGCCGCCGGTCTGCTTCTTGTGGCGGCCCTGCGCCTTGCACTTCTTGCGAACGGATTCCCGGTAAGCCACTCTGGGCACGGTCAGATCCACATCCACGCCGAACTTCGCCTTCAGCTTGGCAACCACCACATCCAGATGCTGCTCGCCCAGGCCGCTGATGATCTGCTGGCCGGTCTCGGTATCCATGCGGTAGGTCAGGGTGGGATCCTCTTCCATCAGGCGGGCCAGCGCGCTGCCGATCTTGCCCTCGTCGCCCTTCTTGGCCACACGGATGGCCATGGACAATGTGGGCGTGGGGAATGCGGGAGCAGGCAGCTTGACCACACGGCCGGCCTCACACAGGGTATCGCCGGTCTGGGCGGCGGGCAGCTTGGTCACTGCGCCGATGTCGCCCGCGCCGATGGCGGTGGTGTCGGTCTGCTTTTTGCCCTTGACGTAGAGCAGCTTGCCCATGCGCTCGGCCTCGCCGGTACGGGCATTTACCAGAGCACTGTCGCTCTTCAGGGTGCCGCTGGCCACCTTCACATAGGACAGCTTGCCCACGAAGGGATCGGCCACGGTCTTGAATACATAGGCAGCCAGAGGACCGGCGGGATCACAGGTGACCTCCACAGGCTCACCGGCGGCATCCTCAGCCAGAACAGCGGGTACATCCGCCGGGCTGGGCAGCAGGACCTTCAGGTTGTACAGCAGCATGTCCAGGCCCTGCTGGTTCACGGCGCTGCCGCAGAACACGGGGGTGATGGCGCCGCTGCGGCAGCCCTTGGCCAGGCCGTTCACGATCTCCTCGGTGGTGAAGGGCTCGCCGGAGAAGAACTTCTCCATCAGTTCGTCGTCGGTCTCGGCCACGGCCTCGCTCATGGCGGCGACCAGGCCCTCCAGACGGTGGCCCATCTCGGGCAGCTCCACCTGCACCTGCTTGCCGCTCTCATACTTGAAGGCCTTCTGGCTGAACAGGTTCACATACAGGATGGTGCCGTCGTCCTGCCGCACGGGCACAACGCAGGGGCAGATGCTGGGGCCGAACTTGGTTTTCAGGTTTTCCAGAATCTTGTAGTAGTTGGCGTTTTCCAGATCGGTCTTGTTCACGAAGATGATCTTGCTCTTGCCGTTTTTCTCGGCCAGATGGAACGCCTTTTCCGCGCCAACGGTCACACCCGAACGGGCCGACACGGTGATCAGCACACTCTCTGCTGCATGGATGCCCTCGTACATGCCCAGCTCAAAATCAAACAGGCCGGGGGCGTCGATGAAATTCAGCTTCACACCGTCGTACTCCACGGGGGCCACAGCAGCCGCCAGGCTGGCGTGACGCTTCTGCTCCTCGGGATCAAAGTCGCACACGGTGTTGCCGTCCTGTACGGTGCCGGCACGCTGCATTTCAGGGTCGGTGCTGAACAGCAGTGCTTCGATCAGGGTGGTCTTGCCGCAGCCGGCATGGCCGGCTACCAGGATGTTTCGGATGTCTTTGTTGGCGTAATTCATAAGTTAATACCCTCTCTTCTGCCGCCTGTTTTGCCACGAGAAATTGCAGCGGCAGCAATCTATACAAAAATCTTATCACAAACAAAGAATTTTTTAAAGATAATGTTCTAAAAAAAGACTGGTTTCCCTGCACAAAATCCACTCACCGCTTTGTGCAGATTGCCTATTGACGAAAAGAAGGTTCCTGTTTTACCGCCAGAACGCACAAAAGGCGCGCCCGAAACGGGCACGCCTTTTGGATAGTTTTAAAACATGTTCTATTACTCGTATCGCTTGAGCATGGGAATCATGAGGGTAAGCACCGCCCACGCCGCCTGATAGAGCACCAGCGCAGGCAGAGCCAGCGCCGCCATGCCGCCGGTAAAGGCCAGCAGCACCGCCAGCACAACGCTCACCAGAATGCCCGCCGCCTGCACCAGCGAGGAGGTGCGCTCAGCCGAAGCCGCGCCCGCCGCCGCCAGCAGACCGCCCACGAAGGAGGCAAAGCTGCCGATGTGGGCCATGCAGCCGGGGCTGTACTGCTGATATTCGGTGACCGGGGCAAGGGCGTGGCGCTCGGCGCCGCTGAGCACCTTCACGCTGCCCTCCTCCAGACCGTAGATCTGGCTGATCAGGCTGGTGGTCAGCGAGAAATCGTCGCTTTTCACCAGCACCGACACACCCTGACGGTTCAGGGATTCCAGCACATGCGCTGCCTGTTCGTCCGCCTTGTAGCTGACCAGGAACATACCGAACAGCCGACCGCTCACCGCCAGATAGATGGGCTGCTTTTTTCCCTTGGTATAGCGGTTTTCGTAGTCCAGCGAGGGGATCTCCACCCCCTGCTTTTCCATCATGGCCCGGTTGCCGATGATCACCCGCTTGTCCTTCACCCAGGCGGTGAACCCGAAGCCGGGGTCATTTTCCAGGCTTTCCACCGGGAACAGAATGTTTGTCTTGCCCTGAATGATGTTCATGAACACATCCCGCAGGGTATCGCAGCCGGCGATGAGCACCGACGCGGCATACAGGATGGCCAGATCGATGCGCTCCTTTTCAAAGGTCTTGATGCCGTGCAGCCGTACGCTCTTGGCGGGGAACAGATCCTTCGCCCCCACCACGATCATGTTGGCGCCGCTCAGCTCCTCGATGGAGCTCCAGCCGGGCACCACGGCGCCCACCCGGGCGGCGCTCTTCTGCATCAGCATGCCGGGCACCGCTGCCAGCAGGGTGGCACTGGCCGGGCCGCCCAGGCACAGGGTGCCCGCAAAGGCGGTAAAGGCCATGGCCAGCCCCTGTTTGGAGAACAGGGCAATCAGGGCGGTGAACAGTGCCGCGCCTGCCAGCACCCAGCTCATGCGCTGGAGCGTCCGGTCGCTGGCACGCACCGAGAAGCTGCGGCGCAAAAAGCCCTCCACCAGAGTGGTAGGCCGGCTTGCCACCAGGCAGGGCTCCGGCTCGCCCAGACCTTCGGCCAGACGGGTGCAGAGCTCCTCGTCCTCCAGCCGGAAGGCAGCCACATGCTCACTGCCGGTGCTGACCAGCGCAAAGTTCCGGCTGATCACGCCGCTCATCAGATACTTGCCCAGCGCGCCGAAGCAGAGCAGCAGCGCCGCCGGGGCGGCAAACAGGGTAATTTTATCGGCCTCGAATGCCTCTGCATTCATCATCAGCACCAGCAGCTGGGCCAGTGCACCCACACCGGCCAAGGCCAGCACGCTGTCCGGCGTGGGTGCTCCCCACAGACCGCGAATGCCGTTCCAGAACACCCGCCAGTTCACGGCGCAGGCAACCACCAGCAGAACCAGATTTACCGCCAGATAGGCCAGCGGCGCCACCGCCGGGTCCACAGCCGCAATGGCGGGCAGCGGGCTGTCACCCACCGCAAGGCCCAGATACAGCAGCACCAGACCCGCCACGGCCGAAACGCCGGTGCGGATGGCGGTGGTCAGGCGCAGCCGGTCCAGATCCTGCTGAACCAGCGGTGCGTCCGCCGGGTTTTCGTAATCCTCCACATATTCCGGAGCCGGTTCTTCCTCAAAGGGCGCACCGGGAGCTTCGTCTCCCAGCAGGCGGGGTGCGCCGCCCGCTTCGTCCTTTTCGATCACCCGGGTGGCATCCGGGCCGGGCTCGTCGCCCCAGTCCACATCCAGCTGCACCGAACCGGTGGGATGCTCCTCCAGCTCCAGCTCCTCGGGCCGCAGCACCACGGTGCGCTGGGTGGCCCCCTCGTCCCGCTGCTCCGGTGCGGCGGCAGCCTTTCGGCCGGCAGGCTCCGGCGCGGTTTTTGTGGGTGCGTCGTCCACCGCAGGGCCTGCTGCCGGCTGTTTTACCGCCTGTTTTACCGGCTCGTTTTCCACGGTGGGGCTTTCACTCAGCGGCAGCTCCACCGCGGGGGCTTCGTTCCCTTCCAGCTCCACCGTGCCCACCGGCTGCTGCCGGGTGGGTGCCGCGGGCTCTTCCTCCACCGCGGGGGCTTCGTTCACTTCCAGCTTCACCGCTCCCTCCGGCTGCTGCCGGACGGGTGCCGCGGGCTTTTTCTCCGCCGCGGGGGCTTCGTTCACTTCCAACTTTACCGTGCCCACCGGCTGCTGCCGGACGGGTGCCGCGGGCTTTTTCTCCGCCGCGGGGGTTTCGTTCACTTCCAGCTTCACCGTACCCACCGGCTGCTGCCGGGCGGGTGTCGCGGGCTGAGACATCGGGCGGGTAGGCGCCCGATCCACCGTGGGGGCGCTCCGGTGTGAAGCAGCATCCAGAGCCGGAAGCTCCACGGTGCCGGAAGCTTCTTCCTCCGGAGGCTGAACGGGGCGCTGGCGGTGGAACAGCCGGGCCGCTCCACGGGCAGGTGCGGGCGCTTCGTCCGGCTCCTGCTCCGGCTCCTCGTCCTCCTGCACCTCTTCTTCCTCGTCCGCCTCGTCGGAGTTCCATTTATGCCAGAAACCGAACCGGCGGCGGGGCTTCGCTTCTTCCCGCTCCGGCTCTTCTTCCTCTTCGTCCTCTTCCGCATCCAGTGCGGTGGCGTAGTCCTCCTGGCTCTCCTCGTCCTCCTGGGTCTGCGCGTTCTTTTTGCGCCCCACAAAACGGGCAAAAAAGCCGGGATGCTGTTCCTGCTCCAGATCCGGAATCACCGCCACGCTCTCGCTGAAGAACTTCTGGAAATCACTGTCCATCTGAATCGTATCGGACAGGCGCGGAGCCACCGGCTCCTCCTGCTGAGGCGGGGGCGCCGCTTTGGCGGCCGCCTGTCTGGCCGGCCGGTTTGCGGCCGGAGTGCGCTGCTTTGTCTCGCGCTTTTTCCGGGACGCCGGTTCCGGTTCCGGCTCCGGCTCCTGCCAGAAGCTCTGGGTGGTTCTGGGAGTATGCACGGCCGGCTGCTGTGCCGGCTGCGCCTTCTCCTGCTCCAGGCCCAGATCCGCCAGAATATCATCCACGGAGCCGGGTGCAGCGGGGGTGTTCTGCCCCTGCTTCAGTGCCTCCAGAATATCATCCACCGAGCTGGAATTTCTCTGATCCGCCATGCTCTTTGTTCCTCCGTATGCTAGTTGCTGGCCGGGCTCACTGTTCAGCCCTGGCCGCGCTGGCGGGCAATCTCATACAGGATGATTCCCGCCGCCACGCTCACGTTGAAGCTGTCCACACCGGTGCCGCGGGCAGCCATGGAAAGGCTCACCACACCGTCGCACAGCTTCTTCACCAGCGGGCTCACGCCCCGGCCCTCGCTGCCCATCACCAGCGCCACCGGGCCGGACAGGTCATTTTTGTGCAGGGGTGCGCCGTCCATATCCGCGCAGTAAACGAAAACCCCCTGCTCCTTCAGCCGGCGAATGCTCTCGCCGATGTTGGCCACCCGAGCCACCGGCAATCGGGCCGCCGCACCGGCGCTGCTCTTCAGCACGGTGGGGGTAATGGCCGCGCCGCCCCGCTTGGGGATTACCACGCCGTGGGCCCCGCACAGCAGCGCCGAACGGATGATCGCACCCAGATTATGGGGATCCTCCACACCGTCGCACAGCACCAGGAAGGGAGGCTCGTTCTTTTCCTTCGCCAGCTCCAGCAGCTGCTCCAGGCTGGCATATTCCACCGCGCTGGCAAAGGCGGCCACACCCTGGTGGCTGTCGGTACCGCAGGTCAGGCGCAGCTTGTTGGCATGCACCCGCTTGGCCACAGCTCCCGCCTCTTTTGCAAGGGCGGTGTAGTAGGCGGCCACCGCCTCGGGCAGCGTGTCAGCCAGCAGCACTGTATCCACACCCGCGCCGCTTTTCAGCAGCTCGGTCACCGGGTTTTTGCCGTAAACCAGGCTGCTGGAGGGCTCCTCCGTCTCCGGGCCGCGGGCAGCACGCCGCTCGCTTTCGGGGCGGGCAGAACCGGGCCGCCGGGCGGGGCGCTGGGCGTTGGGGCTGAACTTTTTATCAAACTTCTGAGCCATGGGCCGTCTCCTTTTTTCGAACCCCCGTTCGGGGGAGCTGTTTTCGCTGTATTCTGCGGTTTTTCCCGCATGTAAATTAAAGTATAACACCATACGCCGCGTTTTGCCACTGTTTGAAGCCAAGTTTTTGCCGCCGGACCAGCTGCCCACCGCTGGAGTTTTGGCAGACGGGGACTTTTCCAAACGCACAAAACGATGTAAAATGCAAGAGGAATTTTTTCTCCTGCCGCCGGCAGCCGGTTATACCAGTTGTAAACCGAAAAGAGATTTCCACATGTTGAAAACCCTGTTGAAAGTGTTGACAAGTGGCTGTTTTGAGCCATTTTCTCACAATTCCCAACGGGTTTTCAACATCACAGTGGAAAGTTTTCTTCTTAACAGGCTGTTGAACATGAAATTTGTCCTTCTCTTTTTCGACAAAACCCGGTGGATGCAGGCGGATTTTTTCTCTTTTTTTACCAGAATGCGGCCGAAAGCCGCAGAATTCTTACCCACGGGGAGGAAACGCTTTGATCGTTGTGGAAAACTGCGGCGGCATGGATCTGGCCGCCACCCTGGACTGCGGCCAGGCCTTCCGATGGCAGGCCGGTCCGCGCGGCTGGCAGGGCATTGTGGAAAACCGGTCCGTCACCGCCCGGATGGAAGGCGACACCCTGATTCTGGAGGGCGCGTCGGAGACCGACCGGGACTTCTGGGTGCACTATTTTGCGCTGGACATGGACTACCCCGCCCTGCTGGCAAAATTCTCCTCCGGCAACAAGCGGCTGGCGGAATGCGTGCGCCACAAGCCGGGCATCCGGGTGCTGCGCCAACCCTTTTTTGAAACGCTGTGCACTTTCATCATCAGCCAGAACAACAACATTCCCCGCATCAGGGCCATTGTGGAGCGGCTGTGCACCGGGCTGGGCCAGCCGCTGGAGGGCGGCGGGTTCGGCTTTCCCTCTGCGCAGACGCTGGCGGCGCTGGAGCCGGAGGATCTGGCCTTTCTGCGGGCGGGCTGGCGGGCGGAATATCTGATCGACGCCGCCCGCCGGGTGGCCTGCGGCCAGATCGACGAGAATGCCCTGCGCGCCATGCCCATGGAAAACGCCCGGGCCGTTTTGATGACCATCAGGGGAGTGGGGCCAAAGGTGGCGGACTGCGTGCTTTTGTACAGCCTTTCCTTCTGGAAGGCGGTTCCTATGGATGTGTGGATGAAAAAAGCCATGTGCCAGCTGTTCCCCCGGGGGGTGCCGGTGTGCTGCCGCAGCCATGCGGGCATTGCCCAGCAGTTCATCTTCGATTATGCACGCCACCATCTGCCCAGTGGTCAAAATCAAAAATCCGCACGAAAAATGCAGGTCAAAGAAGCAAGCGGGAATTGATTTTGCCGCCAAGTTGGGTTATACTGTTGGCAGGATAAAAACTTAACACCATGTTTTTATTCCCCCGCGCCCTTCTGAGCGCGGTTTTTTAAGAGAGAAAATGGAGGTATCATCATCATGCTGGTAAGCGCAACCGAAATGCTCAACAAAGCCCGCGACGGCCACTATGCCGTTGGCCAGTTCAACATCAACAACCTGGAGTGGACCAAGGCCATCCTGCTCACTGCGCAGGAGCTGAACAGCCCCGTTATTCTGGGTGTATCTGAGGGCGCCGGCAAGTACATGACCGGTTACAAGACCGTGGCCGCCATGGTTAAGGCCATGATCGAGACCCTGAACATCACCGTTCCCGTTGCTCTGCATCTGGACCACGGCAGCTACGAGGGCGCCAAGGCCTGCATCGAGGCTGGCTTCTCCAGCATCATGTTCGACGGCAGCCACTACGCCATCGACGAGAACGTTGCCAAGACCACCGAGCTGGTTGAGCTGGCTCACTCCAAGGGCCTGTCCATCGAGGCTGAGGTTGGTTCCATCGGCGGCGAAGAGGACGGCGTGATCGGCGCCGGCGAGATCGCTGATCCCGCTGAGTGCAAGAAGATCGCTGATCTGGGCGTTGACTTCCTGGCTGCCGGCATCGGCAACATCCACGGCAAGTACCCCGCCAACTGGAAGGGCCTGGATTTCGAGGCTCTGGAGAAGATCCACGAGGCCACCAACGGCATTCCTCTGGTTCTGCATGGCGGCACCGGCATCCCTGCCGACATGATCAAGAAGGCCATCAGCCTGGGTGTTTCCAAGATCAACGTGAACACCGAGTGCCAGCTGTCCTTCGCCGATGCTACCCGTAAGTACATCGAGGCCGGCAAGGATCTGGAAGGCAAGGGCTTCGACCCCCGCAAGCTGCTGGCTCCTGGCTTCGAGGCCATCAAGGCCACCGTTAAGGAAAAGATGGAGCTGTTCGGCAGCGTGAACAAGGCCTGAGCCTGACCTCTTTTCTGCTTTTCATTTGCAAAAAAACTCCCCGCACGGTAACCCGTGCGGGGAGTTTCAGCCTGTAGAAAAACCTGCTTTGGCAATCAGGCCAGAGCAGGTTTTCTGTTTGAAAACAAGAAGACAGGTGG
>NZ_CAXSWZ010000021.1:0-58946 GCF_964241245.1 Allofournierella massiliensis | reverse complement strand
CACCTTTAGGTGCTGCTGGAATAATGGCCCTTATAGGGCCGTTCTGCAAACCCCACGTTCAACGTGGGGTTATGATTGTATCCGTGGCAGGGGATTAGCCGCCGCCAGTCCGGGCCAGACTGAAAGGGTGGAGCTGCCGCGGGTGGTTTGCTTTTTACCGGGGGGCATGCTATAATGAACCCATACAAATAAAAGAGTGAAAATTTGTGCATATTGATTCGCTCCACAGTTTGTCATGGTTGGAGCGTTTTTAAAAAACAAAGTCTGCAAAACCTGCCAAGAGTTGTCAAGGCCTAAAGGCATAAAAATTTGGAAAGGGTGATCCAACAAAAATGAGCGTAGAAAAGTAAACCGTCATGTTTTGGCGGTCATGGAATTGGTATGAAAATCGTCGTCTATGATGGGGTTATAGCTTCTTTAAATAAGCCATGATAGTACCGTAGTAGATTCTCAGAAACTTATTTGCGGCAGCGGTCATGTAGACGTAATAGTGCTTGCCCTCCCGTCTTTTACGGTCAAGGAATTGGAATACAGGATCGTCAGTAGGTGCGTGTTGGATGATGGTGGACATGACTTGAAAGAGCGTTTTGCGCAGCCTGGGAGACCCGCGTTTAGAAATATGTCTGTTCTTCGATTCAAAGGTGCCAGACTGGCAAGGCGGTGCATCTACACCAGCAAAGGCCACTAAAGACTGCTTGCGGTCAAAGCGGCGCACATCGCCAATCTCTGCCATGAGCTGAGGCCCAAGAACAGGGCCAACGCCAAACATCCGCATCACGACAGGGTACTCTGGAAGCTGAGCAGCCAGAGTGAGCATCTCGTGTTGGATCACGGAAATCGTTTCTATGATTGTGTTGAGTTGAGAAACCGCAAGAGTAACAAGGCATTTAATCGAGTCGGTCATCGGAAGCGTATTTACCTGTGAGACGGCGTGAGCATAGATGGACGAGGCCTTTTCCTCTTTAAATCTGTACCCGGCTTTGGCACACCACTTTTTGTATTGGTTTGTGAACGCTTTTTCGGAGTTCCCGCAGATACACTCCCGATGCCAGAATTTCTCGGCAAAATCCACCCATTTTTCGTGTCCGTCCATATCCCGGGGAGCACTTTTGAACAGGATATTGAGGCCAGGAAACGTTCCATCCAGTAGTGCGATTAAATTGTTTTTGAGATTGACTTTCAACCTTATGTACTGGTCGTACTGGCGACGGCACGTTTTGAGCGCCTGCCGGATTTGGTCAACAGGCGTGTAACGTTCAAGAACTGTCCAACGGTCAAGGCAGTAATTTGCAATTTTCACAGCGTCCAACTTGTCTGTCTTACCCTTCCGGATCGAGTTGTTGCCGTATTTGTAGATTAACAATGCATTTACGATAGAGACAAAAATGCCTGCATCGTGCAACACATTGGCGATAGGTTGCCAGTAATTCCCGGTGTACTCCATGACAATCTTTGTTTCTCCGGGCAGCTTCTCCAAAAAGCAAGCCAGTTTCCGCAACTCTGTATCCGTATGGAGTACCTCAAACGGTTCCGCAACCACTTCGCCGAAAGGCCGCATAATGGCTACTGTGCTTTTCCCTTTGGAAACGTCAATCCCTACTGCGTTCATTTCACTTGTCCCTCCCTATCTAATCAGTTTCAAATTGGCGGCCATCGATTTCTCACTGCCGATTCAAATTGCTTGGTCACACGAACATCCTGGATTTCCAGTGGTTCAACCTGCCTCAACCGAACGCTACAGTGGAAGGATGGCTGACTGTTTAGCAGCCGGACATGGTTAGTCCATTAAAAGTCTCGTCAGGCCAATTTCCCTTCCATTGTAGCTTAGGCGTGAGTACGAGAAAAGCACGCCTGGCTGGCGTGCTTCACCCGGTTGTTGACATTGTAGCAATAAAAAGTCAACAGGGAATTGAGGAAAGTTTGCAACCTTAGTAGGAGGCGAAAGAGAGCAAAACAAAAAGACCGCCGCGCAAGCGCCGGTCAAATTGAAAGAGTATGGAAGTGGTTAATCAGCATTTTCCCGTAAAGCCAGATACTCCTTTACACGGCCATAGTAGATGCGTAGGAACTTGTTGGCGCCGGCTGTCATGTAAACCAGATAAGGTTTGCCCTCGGCTCGCTTCTTGTCCATAAAGCAGTACACCGGGTCGTCCGCAGGCATAGTTTTTAACAGGCAGTCCATGACCAGGAAGAGTGCTTTGCGCAGTTCTGGCGGACCGCTTTTGGAGGCTCTTGTACTCTTTGCCTCATGGGTGCCGGACTGGTCAGCTCCAGGGTCAACCCCCGCAAAAGCCGTAATGGCGTTTCTGTGGGTGAACCGAGTTACATCACCAAGTTCCGCCATAAGCTGCGGGCCAAGAGAATCTCCAACACCATGCATAGCCATGACTACGGGATATTCTGGGAGCTGGGCTGCCAAGGTACGCATTTCGGCCTTGAGCCGTTCCAGAGACGCAGAGACGGCGTTCAGCGCATCAATAGCCTGCCGGATCATCGTTTTGGTCAGGGCATCTTTGGGGAGCATGGCAATCAGATCTTGTGCTCCAGCATGGATCTCAACGGCTCGGCTCTGGCTGAAGTTGTAACCATGGCGCTTGCACCACTTGCGGTAGCGCTCGGTAAAGGCAGTAAGGCTCATATTCCGAACGCAGTCCACATGCCAAAAGGCCGTGGCAAAGTCCACCCATTTCTGACTGCCGTCCTCTCGGACGGGACTGTCAAACAGGGCATTGACACCGGGATAGGTCTGGTCCAGGAGCGCAATGAGATTGTTTTTCATCATCGTCTTGGTCTTGGAGTACAGCCCCTGCTGCCGGTTCAGCGTTTTCAGTTGCATTCGAATCGTGTCCATAGGAGTATGTTGGCGCAATTCCACCCAGTTGTCAAGCCCATAGCGGGCAATCTTCCTGGCATCCGCCTTGTCTGTTTTCACTTTGCGCAGGGTGTTGTTCCCGTAGTCCTTGATGAGCTTTGGATTGATCGCGCTGACAAAGATGCCCTGATCGTGGAGAAAGCGGGCCACCGGCTCATAGTACCGCCCGGTGTGCTCCATGACCACCCGTGTCTCACCATCCAAGCTTTTCAAGTAGTCTGCCAGCTCTTTGAGTTCACTGCCGGTGTGACCAACAGAAAACGGCTTTGCCACCACTTCCCCAAAGGGACGGAGAACAGACACCGTGCTCTTTCCCTTGGAAATATCAATCCCTGCCACATTGCTCATGTACAACGCTCCTCATCATGGATTTGTCTTTGGCGACCAACCATTTCATCATTGCCGATCCAATCTATTTGATGACACGGGCGCACCGGTGTGGCGGCTCAACCTGCATAAATCGAACGCTGCGAACGAGAGGCTGGCTGACGGACTTCGTTACGGACGCGATGATCCTTGGAGGATTGCATCAGGCCAAGACACTCTCATTCTAACAGCTTAGGCAACGATACGGAAAAGACACGGCTGGCTGCCGTGCCTTAAACCGTAAATATATTGTAATAGGAGGCTTCTGACCCATGGGTCAAACCATTCTCTGCCCATACTGCCTGTCCAAGGTGGACCTGGGCCGGCCGGATTGCCCCTTCTGCGGCAAAGAGCTGAACAACATGAACCCTCCGGGCACGCTGCCCTTTGCGTCGCTGCTGGCGGAGCGGTATACCATTGGCCGTCATCAGGCTACGGATGGCGAAGGCATCCTGTACGAAGCGGTGGAAAACACCGGCGGCGTGCGGGTGATGGTAAAGGAATACTATCCGGTTACCCTGAGCATTGGCCGGGATGAGAGCGGTCTTGTCATGCCGAAAGAGGGCAGGGAAGTGCTGTTCAAAACCACCCGGATGGACTTTGCAGATCTGTACCGGAGCATTCAGCGCATCACCCCGGCCACCGGTCTTGCCGCCGTGCTGGACGTGGTGGAGGAAAACAACACCGTTTACGCTGTATTGGAGCAGGTGGAAGGCGAAAGCCTGAGCCGTTATCTGTCGGAACACAGCCAGAATCTGGATCCGGCCCAGGCGCGCAGTCTGCTGCAGCCGATCATGGAAGGTGTGGCCACCATGCACAAGGCAGGGCTGGTGCACCGGGGCATCTGCCCGGATAATATCATTCTGAGTCCCGGTGGTGCGCAGGCCAGATTGTGCGGCTATGCAACGCTGGGCCTGAGAACGGCGGGCAGTGAGCTGAAAAGCCAGCTGTACGACGGGTATTCCGCGCCGGAACAGTATTCTGCTGCTGAATTCGAGGGCCGCTATACCGATGTGTACGGCCTTGCCGCGGTCTTTTATCGGCTGCTTACCGGGCAGGCTCCGGTGCCTGCCAATCAGCGCCGTGTCAACGACAGCCTGCAGGCAGCCCGGGCGCTGGAGCCGGAGGTTCCCGGCTATATTTCAGTGGTGCTTTCCGCAGCTCTGCGCATGGATCCGGGCAGCCGGATTCAGAATGTGCCGGAACTGATGGGGGCGCTCACCAGCCAGCGAGCGGCAGACAGTATTACTCCGCCCCAGCGCCAGCCGGAGCGCAGCGCGGTGCGGGAACAGCATATCAGCATCAGCACTCGAACTCTGCTCACCGGTTCACTGCTGGTGATTGTGGTGTTGTTTTTCCTGCTGATGTGGAGTATTCTGGGGCGGGAAGCTCCGCCTCCTGTTTCCAGCAGTGCGGCAACATCCTCCTCCGGCCAAAGTACGCCTCAGGTGCTTACGGTGCCCAATGTGGTGGGCCTTGTTTATGAGGATGTGCAGACGGATCTGGAATACACGGCGCAATTCCGTTTCATTGCCGTGGCCCAGGAATACAGTTCGGAGTATGAAGCAGGCACCATTCTGGAGCAATCGCCTCAGGCGGGCACCGAAACCAGCGAAGAGCGACCGCTCATCAGTGTTGTGGTGAGCATGGGGCCGGAATTGGTGGAAATGCCGGACATCAAGGGCTTTACTCAGGATGCGGCACAGCAGGAGCTGGAACGTATGCATATCAAGGCCAGCTTTTCCATGATCGATAACAATGGCGAATACGCCAGCGGCTGTGTGGTTTATACAGACCCGGAGGCGGGCACGGAACTTGATGCAGGAACCACCACGGTAAACGTGTATATCGCCAAGGAACGGGATATTCCCCAGGTGCCGGATCCAACTCCCGTACCCACTCCGTCGCCTGCACCAACACCCAGCCCCAGCCCGACTCAAACGCCTGCTCCCAGCCCGACTCCTCCGGTTGGATGAATCGGCAGTAAGAGAGGGTGCTGAAAAGCAAATAAAAGGCATGGCGTTCCTGCAACAAGCAGCGAACGCCGTGCCTTTTTTGTGTATTAGAAAATAAAAAAATCCCCTGCCCGGATGGGCAGGGGATTCGGTGCAACGATTAGTCGCTCACGTAGGGCATCAGAGCAACGTGACGGGCGCGCTTGATAGCGACAGTCAGTTCACGCTGATGGAACGCGCAGGTACCGGTCACGCGGCGGGGAATGATCTTCGCACGCTCGCTGACGTACTTGCGCAGGCGGGCAACATCCTTGTAATCGATGTGCTCAACACGGTCTACGCAAAAGCTGCAAACCTTCTTACGGCCGCGGCGCATGGGGCGCTGGGGACGGCCTTCGGTTCTCTCAAAAGCCATGGCTTGTTACCTCCTGTTAGAATCGATTCATGTTAGAACGGAAGATCCTCGCCTTCGTCGATCACAGCAAAATCATCATTGCTGCCGGCGGAGTAAGTGGGGGCTGCCTCCATGGGAGCCTCGCGAGTGTATTCCGGGCGGGCGCTGCTGTAAGCACCGCCATTACCGTTTCCGCTGCCGCCCTTGCCGCCGGCGAAGTTCACGTTGTTTGCAACGATCTCAAACGCCTTGCGGTTGTTGCCGTTCTTATCCTGATAGCTCCGGGTCTGAATGCTGCCGTCAACGGCGATCAGGGAGCCCTTCTGGAAATACTTGCAAACGAACTCAGCGGTGGAACGCCAGGCAACGATGTCGATGAAATCGGCCTGACGCTGCTCGCCCTGCCGCACAAAGCTGCGGTCCACGGCGATGGTAAAGGTGGTCACGCTAACGCCCTGAGGGGTGTGGCGCAGTTCAGGGTCGGCCACAAGCCGGCCCATCAAAGCTACAACATTCAGCATTGAAAAATGCCTCCTTATTCAGCCTCGGCCACGATCATCGTACGCAGTACGCCATCGGTGATCTTGTAAACGCGATCCAGCTCGGCGGGGAAAGAGGGCTCGCTGGTGAACTTAATCACGGTGTAGACGCCTTCTTCCTCGTCGTTGATGGGATAAGCCAGACGGCGCTTGCCCCAATCGTCAACAGAATCGATGGTACCATTGGCCTCGATCAGGCTCTTGAACTTGCCAACCAGAGCGGTGGAAGCCTCCTCATCGAGAGCAGCGCTGGTAACCAGCATGGTCTCATACTTTGCCATTTCTGTGCACCTCCTTTTGGACTTATGGCCCGGTAAAACCGGGCAAGGATCACTGCCCTTCACAAGGCAGCAATTCATTATATCAAACACATGACGTCAGTGTCAAGCTGTTTTTTGAAAAAACAACAGCTTTTTTCTGGCGGCCGCTGATACAACGAACTGATTTCCATGATACAATAAAAACAGATAAAAGAAAAGGGGGCACGGGCCATAAATGAAGGTAAATAAACAAAAGCTCATGGCACTGCTTTATGCGGCAGGTTTTCTGGTGCTCTGGAGAATTTATTGGGCATTGGTCGGCCTGTTGTGTGGCGGGCAGCCAATTGCATGGGAAAATGTTTTGTTTCTGTTTGCCTTACTTGGGGTGCCGGTGTTGCTTGTGCCTGGTTCCTGGCTGCTGGGAAGGGCTTTGAGCAGATTTCTGGAACAATAAACCGTATTTTGCAGTATACAGGCCGAAAGCCGGAGATTTTCTCTGGCTTTTTTATATGGAAACCTTTATGTCGAAAATACAGACAAAAATTATTGTCGAAATGGACAATCGGAAAAGTCCGTAAGAGCAAAACTAATGGCGTTTCTCTAAAAAATGGAGGAACCCGTTGACAACTGTGCTTTAATTGAATAAACTTAGAAATCACTACCGCAGCAACGTGCGAATGCGGGCGGACGTGCTGTGGGCAGACACTTCATAGAAGGGGAGAAACGAATCATGAATACGCTTGTCATCGTGCTGATCGCTGCGGTGTGCCTTGTGGCCGCCTATGCTCTTTACGGCCGCTGGCTGGCCAAGACCTGGGGCATTGATCCCAAGGCCGAGACGCCCGCCGTACGCCATAAGGACGGCAAAGACTATGTGCCCACCGACGGCTGGACTGTGTTCAGCCACCAGTTTTCCTCCATTGCGGGTGCCGGCCCGGTTACCGGCGCCATTCAGGCAGCTGCTTTCGGCTGGCTGCCCGTGCTGCTGTGGATCCTGCTGGGCGGTATTTTCTTCGGTGCCGTTACCGATTTCGGCGCACTGTATGCCAGTGTGAAGAATGAGGGCCGCTCCATGGGCCTGCTGATCGAAAAATACATCGGTAAGCTGGGCCGCAAGCTGTTCCTGCTGTTCTGCTGGCTGTTCACCCTGCTGGTCATCGCCGCTTTCGCGGATATGGTGGCTGGTACCTTCAATGCCTACACCGAGCCTGGTGTACTGGCCGAAGCCGCTCAGGTGAATGGCGCAGCCGGTACCATCAGCCTGCTGTTTATCGTGTTTGCCATGGTATTCGGTCTGCTGCAGAAAAAGTTTGCCTTTACCGGCTGGAAAGAAGGCGCGGTGGGGCTGGTATGCACCGTAGCCGCTCTGGCGCTGGGCATGGCGATGCCTCTGATTGCGGGCAAGGAAGCCTGGGTCTACATCACCTTTATTTATATCTTCTTTGCGGCGGTGCTGCCCATGTGGCTGCTGAAACAGCCCCGTGACTACATGACCACCTTTATGTTCATCGGCATGATCGCCGGTGCGGTGCTGGGCCTGCTGGTGGCACATCCCACCATGAATCTGCCTGTTTACACCGGGTTCAACAACGCCAGCCTGGGCACCCTGTTCCCGATCCTGTTCGTTACCGTGGCCTGTGGTGCGGTATCCGGCTTCCACAGCCTGGTGTCCTCCGGTACCTCCTCCAAGACCGTGAGCAACGAGAAGGACATGCTGAAGGTGGGCTACGGCGCCATGGTACTGGAAAGCCTGCTGGCTGTTCTGGCCCTGTGTGTGGCCGGTGCTGCCGCCGCGGCGGACGGCACCCCTGCAGCCGGCACGCCCTTCCAGGTGTTCAGCAACGGTGTAGCCGGTTTCTTCCAGATGTTCGGTGTACCTGTTTATGTGGCTCAGTGCTTCATGACCATGTGTGTGTCTGCTCTGGCGCTGACCAGCCTGGACGCAGTTGCGCGAATTGGCCGAATGAGCTTCCAGGAACTGTTCAGTGTGGATGACATGAGCAAAGCCGAGGGCTGGCGCAAGCTGCTGTGCAACACCTATTTTGCCACCATCATCACTCTGGCCGGTGGCTTTGTGCTCACCCGCATCGGCTACTCCAACATCTGGCCCCTGTTTGGTTCCGCCAACCAGCTGCTCAGCGCGCTGGTGCTGGTCACCCTGTGTGTGTTCCTGAAGGTTACCGGCCGCAGCAACAAGATGCTGTTCCCGCCGCTGATCATTATGCTCTGCGTTACCTTCACCGCTCTGGTGCAGCGGCTCATCGCTCTGATCAATGCGTATCAGGCAGGCAGCGCCACTTTCCTGGTGGAGGGTCTGCAGCTGATTCTGGCCGTGCTGCTCATTGCTCTGGGCCTGACCATTGTGATCAACTCGCTGCGTGCCTATGCGGCCGCCCGCAAAAACAGCGAGACTTCTGCTGCCTGATGCCGTTTCATTGAATCGGCTATGGAAATAACCCAAAAGCAAGCAAAAGCGCCCGTTCCGATTGACTGGAACGGGCGCTTTCTTATTATCCGTGCACAATAAAAATCCCCGCGCAAGGCCGCACGCAGCCTCTGCAGGGGATTTTTATGGTCAGCAATTAAATCATGGTGGTGAGCACCGGCCAAAGGGCAAACATGGAAATCGCATAGATCACCACAATGCAGGCGACCACACTGATTACCGCACCCGGTACGCTCACACCACCCGCTTTGGCCAATGCTGCAGCGGGATCCGCAGGCTGGGATTCCAGCACCCGGCGGATGTTTGCGGCACCCCGCCGACGGTAAAGCCACAGGGCAAACATGCCCTGCAGGAACATCAGCACAATGTTCAGTGTGCTGCATACGGCCAGAAGAACGTTCAGGGGCTGCTCCGGAATGGCAGCTGCCATGGGATGGCCTGCATAAGCCATAAGCTGCAGTACAATGGGAATGCGAAGCACTGCATTGATGGCCAGAAGCACCAGTCCTTCGGTCCACATTTTGCGATAGAAGAAGTAGAAGGGGCCGAAGAAGAAGGCGGCAAAGGAGGCCGAAACCTTACGGCCGGTGGCCTGCATTGCCTTGAAATTGGTCAGATAGTAGGCGGCGTTTTTGCCCAGATAGGACGCCCAGTGACGGGCTTTCACACCTTCCAGTTCCTCTTCCGGGTCCACCCGCAGGCCGCCGGGCATGAAGTTGGCCTGGAATGCACCAAAGGGGTTGGAATAGTCCGGCTCCCGGGCGGCAAACGGATCCTGCCCGCCGGAACCGGGACCATACTGCGGAGGAATCTGACCGGAGCCGGGACCGTACTGGGGCGGAGTCTGGCCATTGCCATAGCCATAGCCATAGGGCGGCGGGGTCTGACCGGGCCGCTGGGGAGCTCCCCGCAGCGGTGCGCCACAGTTTTCGCAGAACAGGCCGGTGGCCGGATTAGGTGCACCGCATACCGGGCAGGCCAGCTGCGGGTCGGAATAGCGGGTGGAATCTGCACGGCCTGCTTCAGCGGCCTGGCTGGCGGCCGGGTCCGGTTTCCATTCAAAGCCGGTGCCGTGTTTGGACTCGTATACACAGCCGCCCTGCTTCTGGTAGCAGGCCCGGTGGTAGGGCGCGCCGCACTCGGGGCAGACCACGATATCGTCGGTTTCGGTGAAGGGCTGCTGGCACACAGGGCACTTGCAGCCGGTATAATTAGACATAAGAATGAACCTCCCAGATGGGGAAAAATACATGTATCCCTATTCTAACGCAAATCCCGGCAAATTGCAAAACAAAAATCCCGGGGCAAAGCGGCTTCCCCCTTGCTTTTGACAGGGTTTTTCGCTATACTGTTAACTGTATAATTTTGTTCAAATCTATAACAGAGAGGTTTTTCCTATATGATCACGATCGACGAGTTGAAGATGCAGATGGGCGCCCACAAAAATGCGGTGGACGAACTGGGCGACGCCCTTGCCATCGCTGCCAGCGAGAAGCGCGTGGCGGAGCTGGAGCACAAGATGACCATGCCCGGCTTCTACGACGATACCGAGGCCAGCCAGAAGGTGTTTGCCGAGATGAGCTCGCTGAAGGGCAAGCTGGAGCGCTACACCAAGCTGAAGGGCCTGTATGATGACGCCGAGACCATGCTGCTGCTGTGCGAGGAGGAGAACGACCCGGATCTGATTCCCGAGGCCGAGAGCGCCGTGGAGGCAGTGACCCATGCGGTGGACGAACTGCAGATGATCACCCTGCTCAGCGGTGAATACGATAAGAACAACGCCATCCTCACCTTCCACGCGGGCACCGGCGGCACCGAGGCGCAGGACTGGGCCGACATGCTGTTCCGCATGTACAACCGCTGGGGTGTGGCGCATGGCTACAAGGTTTCCACCCTGGACTATCAGGACGGCGACGAGGCTGGCCTGAAGAGCGCCTCCATTCTGGTGGAGGGCCCCAACGCCTACGGTATGCTGAAGAGCGAGAATGGCGTGCATCGTCTGGTGCGTGTTTCGCCCTTCGACAGCCAGAGCCGCCGCCAGACCAGCTTTGCTTCTCTGGAAGTAATGCCCGAGATGGACGACAGCATTCAGGTGGAAATCCGCCCCGAGGACGTGGAGATGCAGGTGTTCCGTTCCTCCGGCGCCGGCGGTCAGCACATCAACAAGACCTCCTCTGCGGTGCGTCTGATCCATAAGCCCACCGGCATTGTGGTGAGCTGCCAGACCGAACGCAGCCAGTTCCAGAACCGCGACACTGCCATGAAGATGCTGGCTTCCAAGCTGTATCAGATCAAGGAGCAGGAGCATCTGGACAAGATCAGCGACATCAAGGGCGTCCAGAAGGAGATCGCCTGGGGCCACCAGATCCGCAGCTATGTGTTCATGCCCTACACCATGGTCAAGGACCACCGCACCGGCTACGAGAGCGGCAACGTGCAGGCCGTGATGGATGGCGATCTGGATGGCTTTATCAACGCCTATCTGAAGGCGGCCAGCCGGAACGAGCTGCAGGATGTATAATCCGTATTTGCGGCTTGAAGGAAAAAACAAAAGGCACAGGGAAGTTTCCCTGTGCCTTTTCTGCACCTTGAGCGAAACAGTTCTGGAATCTAGTTCTGATTTTTCAACTGGCACTCCGAAAACAGCTCCATTGTGCGGGAGGAAAAATCGTGGTAGGATAAAATCGGAACAAGAGATAAACGCTGAGCGGCCAGATGCCGGGAAAGGGGAGAACAGAATGGAACAGACCATGGGAAAGGTGATTCAGGCAAAACGCCGTGCCAAAGGCATGACGCAGGAGCAGCTGGCCCAACTGGTGGGGGTGAGCAGCGCAGCGGTGAGCAAATGGGAGACGGCCAGCGCTCTGCCGGATGTGGCGCTGCTCTGCCCGCTGGCCCGTGCGCTGGACTGCACGCCGGATGAGCTGCTGGATTTCAAACCCCAGCTCACCGAGCAGGAAGTGAATGCCCTGCGCGAGACTGCCGAATGTATGTTTCAGGCAGGCCAGTGGCAGAAGGCCTGGGATTTCTGCGAGGGCCGGCTGCGGGAATATCCCGGCGATTTGTATCTGGCGTTTTGCTGTGGTGGGCTGTACGCCAAGTATCTTTCGGTGAGCGATCAGGAGGAACAGGCCGGGCGGCAGCTGAAACGGGCCATTCAGTTAATGGAGCGGGCCTGCGAACTGACGGATGAAGAGAGCCAGAGGGCGGCGCTGCTGTCGTTGGCGGGGTTGTATGTGCTGAGCAGTCGGTTGGAGGATGCCATGTCCACGCTGGATCGACTGCCCGGCTGCAATCAGGATGCCCGGAATATGCGGGCGTCCATCCTGCTACAGCAGGGCAAGCTGGAGGAAGCCCAACAGCTGGAGATTGCAAACCTGTCCATCCATCTTCACAACGCCCAGCTCAGCCTGCTGGGGCTTGCGAACATTGCCAAAAAGCAGGGTGATGAGGCCAAAGCGCTGGAATTGCTGGATCAGATCGACCGACTGACCGAACAGTTCCCGGACCCGGAAGGCGGGCAGGGAATCGGCCGGGTGGCCGCGGTGCGCCGGATAGAGCTGTATGCGGGCCTTGGCCGCTGGGAGGACGCCCAGCGGGAGACGGAGCGTTTTGTGGAGGACGTCATCCATGCCCCCCAGGGAGATTGCGGCGATGAGTGCCCGGCCTGCAGCGGCGGAGCAAGCCGGGCCTTCCTGCTGCAAAATGCGCTGCAAATGCTCACCGAACGCCCGCTTCCTGCTCCGCTTACCGAAAGTCCTGTCTGGAAGCAGGCTGTGGAGCGGCTGGAGCAGGCAGTGAAAAATGCCCGCGAGGAGGAACATCGGCAGAAAACTGGAGCAAAGGTTGAAAAATCAGAGCTGAATTCAAACTGCACATCCATTGTATGAAAAGAACCGGAAGGGCTATAATAGAACCGGAATAAATCGCAGAAATGGGGGAGAGACCCGTGAAGGAAAAATATAATGTGACCGGTATGAGCTGTGCAGCCTGTTCGGCGGCAGTGGAGCGGGCGGTGAACAAGCTGCCCGGCGTAAAAAGCGCGCAGGTGAATCTGCTGGCCAATTCCATGCAGGTGGAGTACGACGAGACCGTGCTGGATGCCGCGGGCATCTGCAAGGCGGTGGAGCAGGCAGGTTACGGCGCAAGCCCGGCCAATGCAGCCGCGGCAAAAAATACCGGCAAGCAGGTCGAAGGGCCGGACCCGGTGGCTGCCGAACTGGCAGACATGAAACACCGGCTGATCGCATCGCTGGCGTTTCTGGTGCCGTTGATGTACGTCTCTATGGGGCACATGATGGGGCTGCCGCTGCCCGGCTGGATGCACGGTCAGGCGGGGGCGGTACCCTTCGCCCTGACCCAGCTGCTGTTGGTGTTGCCCATTTTGTATCTGAACCGGAAGTTTTATCAGGTGGGACTGAAAAGCCTGTGGCACCGCTCCCCCAATATGGACAGCCTGATTGCTCTGGGCAGCGGTGCGGCGGTGATTTACGGTGTGTTTGCCCTTTACCGCATCGGCTGGGGATTGGGCACCGGCGATCTGGCGCTGGTGGACCGCTACCGGATGGATCTGTACTTTGAGTCTGCCGGTACCATCCTCACCCTGATTACGCTGGGCAAATATCTGGAAGCGCGGGCCAAAGGGCGCACCAGTGCTTCCATCAAAGCGTTGATGGATCTTGCCCCCAAAACCGCGCTGGTGCTTCGGCAGGGGCAGGAGATGGAAATCCCGGCGGCTGAAGTGGCCGTGGGGGATACCGTGGTCATCAAGCCGGGCATGCGCATCCCGGTGGACGGTGTGGTGCTGGCGGGCCTTTCCAGTGTGGATGAAGCAGCCGTGACCGGCGAGAGCATCCCGGTGGAAAAGGGCCCCGGCGACAAGGTCATCGCCGCCTCGCTGAACAAGGCGGGCAGCTTCACCTTCCGGGCCCAAAAGGTGGGAGAGGATACCACTCTGGCCCAGATCATTGCACTGGTGCAGGATGCCGCTGCCAGCAAGGCGCCCATCGCCAAGCTGGCCGACCGGGTCAGCGGTGTGTTCGTGCCGGTGGTTATGGGGATTGCGCTGCTGGCCTTCCTGGTCTGGATGGCGCTGGGGCAGGGGCTGGAATTTGCACTGGCCCGGGCCATTTCCGTGCTGGTCATCAGCTGCCCCTGTGCGCTGGGCCTTGCCACCCCGGTGGCCATCATGGTTGGCACCGGTAAGGGGGCCCGGCTGAACATTCTTTATAAGAACGCTGAGGCGCTGGAAAATGCCCATAAGGTCGACACCGTGGTGCTGGACAAGACCGGCACCATCACTGCGGGCAAGCCGGTGCTCACCGATCTGATCCCGCTGGCGGGCCAGAGCGAAGGTGAGTTGCTAGGTCTTGCCGCAAGCCTGGAAAAGCCCAGTGAGCACCCGCTGGCCGAAGCCATTCTGAATGCTGCCGGGGGTGTCGAACTGCCTGCCCCGGAACGTTTTGAAGCGTTGCCCGGCCGTGGCCTGAAGGCCACGCTGGGCGGTGTGGAGTATCTGGCGGGCAACGCCCGGCTGATGCAGGAATCCGGTGTGGAGATGGGCGATGCCGACCGGCGGGCCGAGGAGCTGGCCCGGCAGGGCAAGACCCCGTTGTTCTTTGCCAGCGGCAAAAAGCTGCTGGGTATCGTGGCGGCAGCAGACCCGATCAAGCCCACCAGCGCGGCGGCCATCCGTCAGCTGAAGGCCATGGGGCTGACCGTGGTCATGCTCACCGGCGACAACGCCCGCACCGCCGCAGCCATCCAGAGCCGACTTGGAATTGAACAGGTGGTGGCCGAGGTGCTGCCCCAGGATAAGGAAGCCCAGGTGCGCGCTTTGCAGGCGCAGGGCCGCCGGGTGGCCATGGTAGGCGACGGTGTGAACGACGCCCCGGCTCTTGCCCGGGCGGACGTGGGCATCGCCATCGGCGCGGGCACCGACGTGGCCATCGACAGCGCCGACGTGGTGCTGATGAAGAGCGATCTGTGGGATCTGGTGAACGCGCTGCGCCTGTCCCGGGCTACCATCCGCACCATCCGGGAGAACCTGTTCTGGGCGTTCTTCTACAACAGCATCGGCATTCCGGTGGCGGCCGGTGTGTTTTACAGCCTTGGGCTGGTGCTGAACCCCATGATCGGGGCCGCCGCCATGAGCCTTTCCAGCGTGTGTGTGGTGTCCAACGCGCTGCGGCTCAATTTCTTCAAAGCAAGCAGGGCGGATTCCGCCGCTCTGCCCAGCGAAGAGGCAATGCCTCATATTCCCGCGGCACAGCCGCCGAAAGGAGTTTTACACATGGAAAAAATCATTCATATCGAGGGCATGATGTGTAACCACTGCACCGCTCATGTGGAAAAGGCCCTAAACGCCATCGAAGGCGTGCAGGCCGTGGCTGATCTGGAGGGCAAGTGCGCCAGGGTGACCCTGAGCGCGGATGTGCCCAACGAGACGCTGGCCGCTGCGGTGACCGATGCGGGCTACGAAGTGACCGGCATCGAATAAGCCGAAAAAACCACAGAAAAGAAAAGGCACGCAAGCCCCATTGTTCGGGCTGCGTGCCTTTTTGCTTTCAAATCACCAGCTCGTACAGGCTGGCCCCGGCAATGCCCTCCTGTTCCAGCAGGGCGCGGGCTGCGTTCCGACTGGCCGGGTCATCCCGCCAGGCAAGGCCGCACCCTGCCGTGATGGCAGTGGGCACCGGGATCAATCGCCCGGTCAGCCCTGCCGCCGGAGCCGCCGCCTCAAAGGCGAGGGCCGCCGCGGTGGTGTCGAAGGCGATCACAAGCTGTAAGCTTCTGGGTCTCATGCGTCCTCCATGCAAAGGGTTTCCACAGCGCGAATGGCTGTGTCCACTTCTTCTTCCGTGTTAAAATAGCCGAAGCTGAACCGCACAGCACCCTGCTCCACAGTGCCCATTGCCTTGTGAATCAGCGGGGCACAGTGGGCCCCCGGTCGGGTGAGAATGCCGAACCGCTGGGCCAGTTCGTCGCTCACCAGCGCTGAGTCCCAGTCGCCCAGATTCAGCGCCACGATGGGGGAGCGCTCTTTGACGGAAAAATCTCCGTAACACTTTACACCCGGCAGGTCCTTCACGCCCCAGTAAAACCGGTCGGCCAGCGCCTGTTCCCGGCGGCGGATGGTGTTCAGCCCGGTTTCCTCCAGCCATTCCAGTGCGGCGGCAAGACCGGCAATGCCGTGTCCGTTCAGCGTGCCGGCTTCCAGGGCGGTGGGCATCTGGCTGGGGTGCTCCCGATCAAAGCTGTGCACCCCGCTGCCGCCCACGCAAAGTGGTGCAAGCCGGAGCTTTGGGGACACACACAATCCGCCGGTGCCCTGCGGCCCCAGCAGGCTTTTGTGGCCGGTGAAGCAGAGCACGTCAATGTGCGCCGCCTGCATGTCGATGGCAAAGCAGCCCGCCGTCTGGGAGGCATCCATCACAAAGGGCACACCGTGGGCGGCACATACCGCCCCGATGTGTGCAATGTCCACAAGATCTCCGGTCACGTTGGATGCATGGGTGCAGACCACCAGTTTTGTGTCCGGCCGAAAGGCAGCTTCCAGTCCGTCCAGCGAAAGCTGACCGTTTGCATCCGCGGGCAGAATGGTCAGTTCCGCTCCGCTGCGGTAAAGCGGGCGCAGCACGCTGTTGTGCTCCAGCGCGGTGGTGATGGCATGGCCGCCGCCCGCCAGCAGGCTGGAAAGGGCAAGGTTCAGCGCCGCGGTGGAATTGACGGTGAAGGCCACCTGAGCCGGGCCGTAGCCGTGGAACAGCCTGTCAATACGGCTGCGGGCTTCGTGAATGGTGCGCCCGGCGGCCAGGCTGGCCGAGTGGGCGCCCCGGCCGCAGTTGCCCAAGCCGTTCAGGGCCTCGGTTACAGCCTGCACCACACAGGCGGGCCGATGCAGGCTGGTGGCCGCGTTGTCCAGATAAATCACGGCCGAATCACCCGGGCCGCACCCATCAGCTTCTCCGCAATGGCGTACATGTTGGTCACGCTGCCCACTGCCAGCTGTTCGGTCAGACCGTAGTGGTTCAGGCAGGTGCCGCAGGTCATGATCTCCACGCCCTGGCTTTCCAGCAACTTCAGGTCGGCCAGTGTGGCCGCGCCCTCCACTGACAGCTTCGCGCCGCCGTTGTATAAAAGAATAGTGTCCGGCAGGGTGTCCTGTTCGGTGAGAGCGTAAACGAAGGCTTTCATCAGCGCCTTGCCCAGCACCGGGTCACCACTGCCCATCTCGTCGCTGGCCAGCACTACCACGGTGCCTTTTGCCCGGGCGTCCGGGATGCAGGCGGGAGCAGGCTCGGCAGCCTGGGCGGCGGCAAGGCTCTCTTCGGTCAGAGCCAGCACCACTTCATAATGATCGGATGCCAGTGTGCGGCTTTCGGCGGCCAGCTGCTTCTGACCAGCCATCTTCAACAGATTCTGTACCGCAATGGGGTTGTCCACCGATACGGTCACGCTGTCGCCAGCGGTCATTTTTGCCAGCACTTTTTTTGTTTCCACAACGGGGATGGGGCAGGGCTTGCCCATGGCGTTTACCTGATATTGCATGTTATAAAACCTCGATTCCGGTGAGAAGTAAATTGTGAATAGGGGATAGAGGTGGTCACTCCGTGACGCAAATGATGCCCGGATGCTCGCGGGTTACCCGGCCGATAATGCCGCAGCCAAGCCCCAAAGCCTGCACAGCGGCCAGAGCTTCGTCCGCCCGGTCAGCAGGCAGACTTACCAGCAGTCCGCCGGAGGTCTGGGGGTCGAAGAGCAGCTCCTCCGCCGCAAAGGGGATGTTCTGGAACTCCACCTTGCCTTCCAGATGGTTCCGGTTGCGCTGAGCAGCGGCAGTCAGCAAAAATTCGTCCGCATAGTCCAGCGCCTCGGGAATGCGGGGCAGCGCCTTCCAGTGCAGCTGCGCCCCGCAGCGGCTGGCCAGCATCTCGTTCAGGTGGCCCAGCAGGCCAAAGCCGGTCACGTCGGTGCAGGCGTGGGGCGCAAAGGGCGCCAGAGCTTCGGCGGCATACTTGTTCAGTGTGGTCATACTGGCAATGGCAGCGGCCATCGCTTCCTCGCTGGCCTGGCCCACCCGGTCGGCGGTACACACGATGCCCACCCCCAGTGGCTTGGTAAGAATCAGAACATCATCCGGGCAGCAGGCGTTGTTTTCCAGCACCTTGTCCGGGTGGATGATGCCGGTGACCGACAGGCCGTATTTCACGTCGCTGTCCGCGATGGAATGGCCGCCTGCCAGCACACCACCGGCCTCCCGTACCTTCTCCGCGCCACCCTGCAGGATGCGGCCCAGAATGTTCAGATCCATTTTCTCGGGGAAACACACGATATTCAGCGCGGTTTTTACCGTGCCGCCCATGGCGTAAATATCGCTGAGGGCGTTGGCAGCCGCAATCTGGCCGAAAATATACGGATCCTCCACCATGGGCGGGAAGAAATCCAGCGTCTGTACCATGGCAATGTCATCGGTGAGCTTGTACACCGCGGCATCGTCCGAATGGTCGAAGCCTACCAGCAGATTGGGATCGGTAAAGGGAGGAAGTTTGTCCAGCACATGGGCCAATGCGCCAGGGCCCAGTTTGGCAGTGCATCCGCCACCCTTGCAGAATACAATTGGTTGTTCATTCATAACAATAACGCTCCCTGAAAAATTGGCCCCGCCGCAGCAGGGCCTTTTTGCTTCTATATTATAAGGATAAAGCGTAACGAATGAAAAGTAAAGTGTGATTCCGGGCTAATTTTACAAAGGAAATAAAAATTCCCCTGCTTTTATGGGCAGCAGGGGAAAAAGAAACAAAATCAGCTTTCGGGAGTGGAATTCTGGCCGGCCTGCGCCCGGAGCAGGTCGCGAATTTCGGTCAGCAGTTCCTCGCTGGTGGGAGCAGGAGGTGCCGCGGGAGCTTTGGCTTCCTCTTTTTTCTTTTCGATGCGCAGTTTGGTCATCAGCTTCACGGCGCAGAACACGCAGAATGCAAGGATGACAAATTCCACCACTGTTTGAATGAAATTGCCGTAGGCCAGTACCACCTCGTTGTCGCCCGAGTGGAACACATAGGAAAGTACGGTAAAGTTCACCTGACCGGTGGCAAGGCTGATCAGCGGCATTACGATATCATTCACAAGGCTGGTTACGATTTTGCTGAATGCGCCGCCTACCACAACACCTACGGCCATGTCGATCACATTGCCACGCATGGCAAATTCTTTAAACTCTTTCAAAAACTGTTTCATAACGATTCTCCTTGCTGGAAAACTGGGAAATTATCGGTATGGTGGCCGAACTGGATTCATCATAGCATATTTCCGCAGCGGGGAAAAGAGGGCACTTTACACCAGAGAGCCATCTGCTGCATAGGCTGAAACAGAAAGGGGGGAGGAAAAATGAAATGGGATCAATCCAGTCAAAAAAGCGGGGAGGAAGGGCGCCGCTGCCCGAGGCCCCGCCCGTGCGGTTGCTGCTGTCGGGGGCCGCAGGGAGAGCAAGGGCCGCAAGGCGAGCGGGGGCCACAGGGGGAAACCGGTCAGCCGGGCGAAAACAGCGTTCTGGCGGCGGCATCCTTTTTTGCCTTTGAACGGCGGTTTGAGAATGGTAAGCCCATTCCGCTGGTGACCGGCATGGCAGATGAGACCGGTCAGATCCGGTTGGTGGATGAGACCCGTATTCAGTTGGAGCAGGGCAGATATGCTGTCTGGTACACGGTATCCGCAGTGCTGGAAAAGGAAGGGTATTTTCAGGTTACCCCATCGCAACAGGGAAGCCCACGGCTTGCTTATGGGGTTTATGCCAAAACCGCTGCCCCGCTTGTAACGGCGGGGGGCGCCAATTTTCTGTTGTTGACCGGCACGGAGCCCATGGTGCTGCGATTGCATTACAACAGTAATGTGACCAGCCGTTCCGGGGCGGCATCGGTAATGGTATGGAAGCTGGCTGAGTAATTCTTTGGCAGAGCGCTGCGTAAAGACAAAAGAAAAACCCGGCTCAATGAGCCGGGTTTTTGGTGCGGATGAAGGGACTTGAACCCCCACGGTATCGCTACCACTAGAACCTGAATCTAGCGCGTCTGCCAATTCCGCCACATCCGCATATTCTCTTTCGCATCGGTGCTGTACCTCAGCGACGTGTTTTATTATATCACGCATTCTAGAAAATGCAAGAGTTTTTTTGAATTTTTTTTGAAAAAATTTTTCTGCCGCCCATGAAGCCCTTTGTACCGGCCAAAAAGAAAAGCAGGAAACAGAAAAGCCCGGCTGTAAAAGCCGGGCTTTTCTGGATGGAGCAGATGATGGGAATCGAACCCACACAGCCAGCTTGGGAAGCTGGAGTTCTACCACTAAACTACATCTGCACGGAATCTGCAATTATGGAACAAGATTCAGTATACAGCATGGTGCCCCAAAAGTCAAATGGTTTTTTCGGTCGATGCTTGCCGAACTGCCCGAAAAAACGTATACTGAAAGCACTATTATACCAACCAAACAGGAGGGCTGAAGTTATGAAAACCCCTGCCCGTGTTCTGGCGGTGGCTGCGTGTGCCGCCGCGCTGCTCGTGGTCAGCTGGGGCGTGCCCCATTACTTAATGAATACCGGTGTCCGGGTGGTGTTGCCGCCCCAGAGCGCCGCTTCGCAAGCGTCCGCTTCCGCTGTGCCCACGGCAATCCCGACCCCGCAGCAGCAGGCCGAAGCTGCGCTGGAAGCTCTGCATGCAGCCGGTGCGCCGCAAGACCTTGCTGCCGATTTTCTGCGCTTTTGCGAGGAGCAGTCCCCGGGCATCTGCACCGCGCTGGTGGCCGCAGTGAAAACCGAAGGATACAGCGAGGAGCTGTTCTGGCAGGTCAGCGGCAAAAGCTACCTCTATTATCAGGCGCTCTACACCCAGCCCATGGCGGAAAATGTGCATGATACCGGTGTGACGGATGGTCCGGCGGTGCTGGCCTTCACCGGCGATGTGAACTTTGCCGACGACTGGTATAACATGCTCCACTATGCAAAGACTGCCGGTATCGAGGACTGCTTTGGCGAAAGCCTGCTGGCCGAAATGCGTGCGGCGGATGTGCTTTTGTGCAACAACGAGTTCGCCTTTTCCGACCGGGGCAGCCCCATGCCGGGCAAGCAGTTCACCTTCCGGGCCAAAACCGCCAATGTTTCCATGTGGCAGCAGCTGGGGGCAGATATTGTGGGCCTTGCCAACAACCACTGCTTTGATTATGGCGAGGATGCTTTTCTGGATACTCTGTCCACCCTGCAAGGTGCGAATATTCCCTATGTGGGGGCGGGCAAAAATCTGGAGGAAGCCATGCAGCCCCAGTTCTTTCTGGTGGGCGGTATGAAGATCGGATACGTTGCCTGTACCCGTGCGGAAAAATACATTCTTACCCCGGAGGCGGGGGAAACCAGCCCCGGTGTGCTGCGCTGTTATGACCCGGAGCTTGCAGTGCAGGCCATTCAGACGGCCAGCAAGCAGTGCGATTATCTGGTGGTCTACGTCCACTGGGGTACCGAAGGCTCCACTGTGCTGGAGCAGGCCCAGACCGATCTTGCAACCCGTTTTACCGAGGCAGGGGCGGATCTGATCGTGGGCGCACATCCCCACATTTTGCAGGGAGCGGGCTGGCGGCAGGATACCCCGGTGCTGTACAGCCTGGGCAACTTCTGGTTCAATATGGAAACACTGGACTCCGCCCTTTTAAAGGTAACAGTGAGTGAACCGGGGGCGGCAGGCGCCACGGTACAGCTGCTGCCCTGCATTCAGACCGGCGGCCGGGTGAGCCTTCTGGAAGAAGATGCGGACAGGCAGCGGGTGCTGAACAGTCTGAACGACGTAATGGAAAATGGCTATTTTGATGCGAATGGAAACCTTTGCAAATAAATGATTCAGGGAGGAATCGACCATGAGTGAACACTGTGGCGAGCGGCTTTGTGTGGAGCAGGGCCGCCCGGAAGATGCCCAAGAGCTGCTGGCTGTGCTGCGGCAGGTGGGCTCGGAAACCGATAACCTGACCTTTGGTGCAGAAGGGCCTTCCACCACGGTGGAACAGGAACAGGAGTATTTGCGGGCCATGGCGGAAAACCCCACCAGTGCATTTTTTGTGGCCCGGCTGGATGGACGTATGGTGGGCTCTCTCAGTTTTCGGGCCATGACTCTGGCCCGGGCCAGCCACCGGGCTGAGATCGGCATTTCGGTATTGAAGGAGTGCTGGGGCAAGGGGGTAGGAAGCCGGCTGATGGAGGCGGCGATCGATTTTGCGAAGAACAATGCGGGGGTTGAGATCATTTCGCTGGAAGTACGGGCAGACAACACCCGCGCACAGGCTCTTTATCGCAAATACGGCTTTGAAGAAATCGGTCGATTCCCCGGCTTTTTCAAGATTGACGGTAAATGGATCGACTTTATTTTGATGAATCTCTATCTGTGAGCCCGTGCCGCAGGGCAGCGGGCAGAACGGGCGGGAAAAAGGCGCGAAAAAACGAAAAAATTGCCCCAAAGGGCCCGGTGAGCGGTTGGCGCTGCCGGGCCCTTTGTGCTATAATCGATTCATACAGGCTTTTGCCCGGTGAAGTGTGCACGGCGCGGATAAAACCGGAACAGATCGGGTGGGAAGCAAAAAGCCAAACGCCGTGCAGACACCGAAACCCTGTTTAAGGAGGTTTTTTCAATGGTAACTTGCAGCAAGACCGGCATGTACTACGCCCGCGGTCAGTGGGTGCAGGCAGACGGCGAGGCCCCCACAAAGCTGGCGGCTCTGGGCTTTGATGAAAATGCGGTGAAGGATGCTCATACCGGCACCATTGCCTACGGCATTTTGCAGGCACACAATCAAAGTGGCGCCCCGGAGATGCTGAAGCTGAAATTCGATTCCATGACCAGCCACGACATCACCTTCGTGGGCATTGTGCAGACCGCCCGGGCTTCCGGACTGGAAAAGTTTCCGGTGCCCTATGTGCTCACCAACTGCCACAACAGTCTGTGTGCAGTGGGCGGCACCATCAACGAGGATGACCACCTGTTTGGTCTTTCCGCTGCCAAAAAATATGGTGGCATTTATGTGCCTCCTCACCTGGCGGTTATCCACCAGTATATGCGTGAGATGTACGCCGGCTGCGGCAAGATGATCCTTGGATCGGACAGCCATACCCGTTACGGTGCGCTGGGCACCATGGCCATTGGTGAGGGTGGCGGCGAGCTGGCCAAGCAGCTGCTGGGCCGCACCTACGATGTGGCCCGCCCCGGTGTGGTGGCAGTGTATCTGACCGGCAAGCCCGCAGTGGGTGTGGGCCCGCAGGACGTGGCGCTGGCCATCATCGGCGCGGTGTTCAAAACCGGCTATGTGAAGAACAAGGTGATGGAATTTGTGGGCCCCGGCATTGCTGAGCTGCCTCTGGAATACCGCAGTGGTATTGATGTGATGACCACCGAGACCACCTGTCTGTCCAGCATCTGGTGCACCGACGAGGTCACCCACGATTACCTGACCGTGCACGGCCGCGGCGGCGATTATAAAGCACTGGCCCCGGCGGACCTGGCCTATTACGATGGCCTGGTAGAGGTGGATCTTTCCAAGGTTCGCCCCATGATTGCCCTGCCCATGCACCCCTCCAATGTGTATACCATCGAGGAGCTGAACCAGAATCTGGAGGACATCCTGCACAAGACCGAGGAGGACTGCGCAGCCCTGATGGGCGGCAAGGTCCGGCTGGATCTGGTCAGCAAGATCGAGAACGGCAAGCTGCGGGTGGATCAGGGCGTGATCGCCGGCTGCGCAGGCGGTATGTACTCCAATATCTGCGAGGCAGCCACCATCCTGAAGGATCACACCGGCGGCAATGGGGAGTATGCCCTGAGCGTATATCCCTCCAGCCAGCCCACCATGATGGCTCTGATGAAGAATGGTGCTCTGGCCAGCCTGATGGCAGGCGGCGCCACGGTTCGTACCGCATTCTGCGGCCCCTGCTTCGGTGCGGGCGATGTGCCGGCCAATGGTTCGCTGAGCATCCGTCACACCACCCGGAACTTCCCCAGCCGGGAAGGCTCCAAGCCGGGCAGCGGCCAGATTGCCGGTGTGGCTCTGATGGACGCCCGTTCCATCGCGGCCACCACCCGCAACGGTGGCATCCTGACCCCCGCCACCGACATCGATTACGATCCCACCATTCCGCCCTATGAGTTCGACGATTCCAGCTACCGCAGCCGCGTTTATTCCGGCTACGGCAAGGGCAATTACGACGAGCTGCTGCGCCTTGGGCCCAACATCAAGGACTGGCCGGCCATCCAGCCTCTGCCCGAGAATCTGCTGCTGAAGATCAGCAGCTACATCACCGATCCGGTGACCACCACCGATGAGCTGATTCCCAGCGGTGAGACCAGCTCCTACCGCTCCAATCCTCTGGGTCTGGCCGAGTTCACCCTCAGCCGCAAGGATCCGGAATATGTGGGCCGCGCCAAAGCGGTTCAGGCCGAGGAGGCTGCCCGTGCTGCCGGTGAGGGCAATGCGGATCTGCTGGAGCGCATCCATCAGGTGCCTGGCTGCGGTGAGCTTGACTGGAAACAGCTGGGCATTGCCTCCAGCATCTACGCGGTGAAGCCCGGCGACGGTTCTGCCCGTGAGCAGGCTGCCAGCTGCCAGCGCGTGCTGGGTGCAGGCGCAAACATCGCGGTGGAATATGCCACCAAGCGGTATCGTTCCAACCTGATCAACTGGGGTATGCTGCCTTTCCAGCTGGCCGGCCCCACCCCCTTCGGCCTTGGTGACTATGTGCTGGTTCCCAATGTGCGGGAAGCTCTGGCCGGTGATCTTTCCTGTGTGAAAGCCTATGTGCTCAGCCTGGAAGGGCCGCTGGAATTCCACATGAGCCTGGCTCCGTTGACTGCGGATGAACGGCAGATTCTGCTGGACGGCTGCCTGATCAACTATTATAAGCACGGCTGATTGGCCGCTTTATGCCCCGGTGCTGCCCAAACGCAGCCACCGGGGCGTTTTGCGTCCGGAGGTATCCGACACAAGAATTGTTTGCGTGACGCAAAAAGTATGCTATAATAAAAGTTAATTGCAAAATAATACGTTTTTCACGCCCACGGCCGGTGCCGGTGCGGCGTATCTGCCATTCCGGTCAAAGGAGGGAACTGCCCATGCCCGGCGATCTGCATACTCATACCACATTTTCCGACGGTTCGCTGAAGGCGGACTGGCTGCCCCGGTTGGCAGCGCGTGTCGGTTTAAGCCATCTGGCCATCTCGGACCACGATTCCATGCACTCGGTGCGGTACGGCTATGCCAACCGGATGCGCGAGAATGTGCGCCTGATTCCCGCCACCGAGCTCACCGCATTCGATTTTGAGCGGGGGCGGCGGGTGCATATTCTGTGCTATTGGCCGGACGAAAGCTGCCCGGATCTGATTGCGCACTGCCAGCTGATGGCGGACCGGCGCAACGCGGTTTGCCGCCAGAGCGGCCGGGAACTGGAACAGATCTATCCCCAGTTCCGGCTGGAGGACGCGCTGGCCCTGGCTCAGGACGGCGGTGTGCTGTATAAATCCACCCTGATGCAGGTGTTGTGCGACTACGGCTTGGCGGACGGCATTTATAAGGAAACCTATAAGCCGCTGTTCGGTAAGGGGGGCAAGGTGCTCCACGATCCGGACTACCAGACGGTGGATCAGGTGCTGGAAGTTATCCGCAAGGCCCGGGGTGTGGCGGTGTTCGCCCACCCCAGTGTGTACCAGAGCATGGAGCTGGTCACCGAGCTGGCACTGGCGGGCCGGATTGACGGTATTGAGATTGAGCATCCCCGCAATACCCCTGAGGATAAAAAGGTGCTGTATCAACTGGCGGCTCAGTGCAATCTGCTGGTCACCGGTGGCAGCGATTTTCACGGCCGCAACACCGGCAGCCCACGGGCGCTGGGCATGTGCCGTACCGGTGACGATGCACTGGAGCGGCTGGAACAGCTGGCGCAGGCCCGGAAGGGATGAAAATACAGAAGCGGCGCGTATTTTCCGGCGTCGCTGCCCATAATCAAGCCATACCCGGCGGGCTGCTCTGCAGTATCCGCCGGTTGGAACGGGAGAGGTATTTGCGTGCCTGCCCGTTTGATAGAACACACAGTTACGCACAATAAAAGGAGAAACCCAACATGACCCATACCTATCAGAACCGGGGCGTCTGTTCCCGCAGCACCACTGTTACCCTGAGTGAAAATGGCATTATTCAGGAAGTAAGCGTGGTGGGCGGCTGCAATGGCAACCTGAAGGGCATCTGCCAGCTGCTGCAGGGCATGCCCGCTGCCGAAGCCATCCGCCGCATGGAGGGCACCACCTGCGGCCCCCGTGCCACTTCCTGCCCGGATCAGATCGCCAAGGCCCTGAAGGCCGCTCTGCAGGAAGAGGGCCTGTAAAGCCGGCGTTTGAAAAAGTTCTGAAAAAGCCCGCCTCTGTGGAAACAGGGGCGGGCTTTTTTGTGCGCGGAAGGGGTCTTGTAAAATCGAGTCAATGGGGTACAATGAAGCCAGAAACCCTGACCGGCAGGTCAAGGGGACGAAGAGGGAAAGGGGATGGCAGAATGGACCGGATGCGTCAGCTGCCCAGAGAAAAACGAAAGGCGGTGATGCACGCCGCCATGGAGGTGTTTGCCCAAAGCGATTATAAACGGGCCAGCACCGAGGAGATTGCCCGCAAGGCAGGCATTTCCAAAGGGCTTTTGTTCTATTATTTCAAAAACAAGCAGACACTGTACTTATATCTGGCCCGGTACTTGCAGTCGTTTATTGAACAGAACATGAAGATGGAGCAGATGGTGGGCATCACCGACTTTTTCGATTTGCTGGATTACGGCATGGAGGAAAAGCTGGCCATTCTGCGAAAGCTGCCCTGGGCGCTGGAATTCTCGGTGCGGATGTACTACACCGCTGAGCGGGATATCGGCCCGGCGCTGCAAAAATACCAGGTGCGGGTGCTGGAGGAGCTGTGGGAGCGGTACTTCACCGGAGTGGATCTGGAGAAATTCCGCCCCGGTGTGCAGCCGCGGCAGGTGCTGGATATGCTGGTCTATCTGACCGACGGTTACATCCACTGCCGCCGTATGGAGCAGAAACCTCTGGAACTGGAGGAGCTGGTAAGGGAATACATGGTGTGGCGGGGCATTCTGCGCAGCTATGCCTACAAGGAGGAATATCAATGAGCGAATCGGTGATCACAGTCAGCAATCTGACCAGAGATTACGGCAGGGGTCGGGGTGTGTTCGGGCTGGATTTTGAGGTGAAGCAGGGCGAAGCGTTTGGCCTTCTGGGGCCGAATGGCGCGGGCAAGACCACAACCATCCGCCAGCTGATGGGTTTCGTCCGGCCGGACAGCGGTAGCGCCCGTATTTTCGGAAAAGACTGTTTTACACAGGCAGCCCGGGTACAGCGGCAGGTGGGATATCTGCCCGGAGAACTGGCGCTGATGGACGATATGACCGGTATGGCCTTTATCCGGCTGATGGCGGGGCTGCGGGGGCAGCGTGATCTTTCCCATGCCCTGCAGCTGTGCGCCCGGTTCGGGCTGGATGCGAATCAGAAGATTCGAAAAATGTCCAAGGGAACCAAACAGAAGGTGGGGCTGGTGTGCGCGCTGATGCACCGTCCCCGGCTGCTGATTCTGGATGAACCCACCAGCGGCCTGGATCCGCTGATGCAAAACCAGCTGTGGGAAATTCTTCTGGCGGAAAAACAGCAGGGCGTAACGATCCTTTTGTCCAGTCATATCTTTGAAGAGGTGGAGCGCCTGTGCGATCGGGCGGCCCTTCTGCGCAGCGGACGTGTTGCGGCGGTGGAACAGCTGGGCGAACTGCGAACCAAGGCCAGCCGGGCGTATCAGCTGCGGTTTGAAACTGCGGCGCGGGCGGCGGTGTTTGCGGAGGGCTGGCCCGGTGCGGCGGCAAAGGGCGAGTGGGTGCAGCTGCGCCTTGGCCGGGGTGAACCGGTGGCCCGGCTGCTGGCACAGGCGGCGCAAAGCGGCGTGCAGGATCTGCAGACCCGGCAGGAAAACCTTGAGGATATGTTTTTGCGGATGTATGGGGGGCAGGACAAATGAGCGGAGCGTTGCTGAAAAAGGAGCTGCGGGCAAACGGCCTGCTGGTGGTGATTTTCCTTGGGGTGGTCACTCTGTACGGATCCATGATCACCAGCATGTTCGACCCAAAACTGGGCGACAGCCTGAATACCATGATGGAGAGCATGCCGGAGCTGTTTGCGGCTTTTGGCATGAGCAATCCGGGAGCCAGTCTGACCCAGTTTCTGGCCAATTATCTTTACGGCTTTCTGCTGGTTGCGCTGCCGCTGGTAATGATTCTGATTCTGGTGCAGCGGCTGCTGGTGCGATATATGGAGCGCGGAGCCATGGCCTGGCTGCTGGCCAGCCCGGTGCCCCGCTGGAAGCTGGCTGTTACTCAGGCCTTTGTGCTTGTGGCGGCAGTGGTGCTGCTGGTGGGCTATATGACCGGCCTGTGCGGGGGATTGGCGGAAGTACTGTTCCCCGGTGAGCTGGAATTCGACCGTTTTGCTCTGGTGAATCTGGGCGATCTGGGGCTTTTGCTGTTCTTTGCGGGGCTGTGCTTCTGTTCGGCCTGCCTGTTTCAGAGCAGCAGCCCGGCCCTGTGGGCGGGTGGAGGCCTGTGTGTGGCCTTTGTTCTGCTGGATATGCTGGCCGGTGTGGGGGAAGAAGCGGAGTTTCTGCGCTGGTTTACCCCGGTGACGATGTATGACCCGGTGGCGCTGGCAAATGGAGAAAACATTTTTCCACTGGCGGGGCTGTATCTGGGGGCACTGGCTCTCTTTGTCGCCGGTGTGATGGTTTTTTTCCGTCGGGATATCTGCGTGTGATTCAAAACAGCTCAGCAAGCAGGAAAAAAGTCCTCTTTCCGGTATGCGGATGCCGGAAGGCGGGCTTTTTGCATCGTTCCGGTTTAAAACGTGTATTCGGCGGGCCATACTCTTGCCGGAACGAACAAACGAAGGGAGAACGATGGCAATGAGCTACCGGTTCAAAGGCTTTTCCCGCAGCGCGGCGAAAATGCTGAATCTGGCCCTTTCGCTGGCAGGGCAGCGGGGGCAGCGGCAGGTGAGCACCGGTCATATCCTGCTGGCGATTCTGACCCAGGGGGGAAGCCCGGCGGCCAATCTGCTGGCGGCCCGTGGTGTGACTCCGGCAAAGATTCTGGGAAGGGTGGAGCAGCAGTCGGGGGATGCCGCCTGCCGCCTGAGCCCGAAAAATATGATGGCGGAAAGCTGCAAGGCACTGGATTTTGCGGTGCTGGGGGCCCATGCTGCCCGCATGAAGGAGGCCCAGTGCGAGCATGTGCTCTGCGCCATACTGGAGGACCCCACCTGTACTGCCAGTCGCTGGCTGGCTGAGTTGGGGGTGGACGTGAATGCCGCCGCCAAGGAGTGTCGCCAGCTTTCGGGCCAGCTGGTGCTGCCGCTGCAGCCAAAATTCAGTACCCCGGCCCCCAGCCGGAGCAGCCGGGCCAGCGATAAATACGGCAAGGATCTGACCCGGATTGCGGCGGAGGGCGGGCTGGACCCGGTGTTCTGCCGGGAAAGCGAGCTGGAACGGATGATTGAAATCCTTTGCCGCCGCCAGAAGAATAACCCCTGTCTGGTGGGTGAGCCGGGGGTGGGCAAAACCGCGCTGGCCGAGGCGCTGGCCCAGCGAATTGCCGCAGGCCGGGTGCCGGATACATTGCAGGGCCGCCGGCTGCTCAGTCTGGACATGGCCAGCCTGGTGGCGGGCACCAAATATCGGGGCGATTTTGAGGAGCGGCTGAAAAACCTGCTGGAAGAAATCTGCAGGGAGGGCAACACCATCCTGTTTGTGGATGAACTGCACACGGTAGTGGGGGCGGGCGCAGCGGAAGGCGCCATCGACGCGGCCAATATTCTGAAGCCGCTGTTGGCCCGGGGCGAGCTGCGGATGATCGGCGCCACCACCCAGCAGGAATATCGCCGCTGCATGCAGAAGGATCCGGCGCTGGAACGGCGTTTTGGCCGGGTGCTGGTGGAGGAGCCGGAACCCCGGCAGGCGGTGCAGATCTTGCAGGGGTTGGCTTCCCGATATGAGCGGTTTCATCAGGTGGTGCTGCCCCAGCGCACGCTGGAGGCGGCGGTGGAGCTGTCGGTCCGATATCTGCCGGGGCGCTTTCTGCCGGACAAGGCCATCGATCTGATCGACGAAGCCGCCGCCGCGCTGCACATTCAGAATCAGGGCCAGCCGGGTATGCCCACGCTGGAACCGGATCAGCTGGCGGCAGTGGTGGCCAGAGCCAGTGGAGTGCCTGCCGAACGCATTACCGAGCACCAGCGCCAGAAGCTGGACAAGCTGGAAGAGCGGCTGGCCCAGGCGGTGGTGGGGCAGCCGCAGGCGGTGCACGCGGTGGCCGGAGCGGTGCGCCGGGCCTGCACCGGTCTGCGGGATCAGACCCGGCCCATGGGGGCGTTTCTGTTTCTGGGGCCCACAGGCGTGGGCAAGACGCATCTGGCCCGGGCACTGGCCAGCCAGTGGTTCGGCAGCGAAAAGGCACTGATCCGTTTTGACATGAGCGAATATATGGAGGCTCATGCTGCTGCCCGGCTCATCGGTGCGCCTCCGGGCTATGTGGGGCATGGTGAGGGTGGCCAGCTCACCGAGGCGGTGCGCCGCCGCCCGTACAGTGTGGTGCTGTTCGACGAGATCGAAAAAGCCCACCCGGACGTGCAGAACCTGCTGTTGCAGATTCTGGAGGAAGGCCAGCTGACCGACAGTGAGGGCCGAAAAACCGGCTTTTGCCATTGCATCGTGCTGCTCACCAGCAATCTGGGCGCACGGCATCTGTGCGGGCAGGCGGGAGCACTGGGCTTTGCGGCCGGGCAGGCGGCACAGCTTGCCCGGCAGAAGGAGCTGGCGCTGGAGGAAGCAAAACGCTTTTTCCGGCCCGAGCTGCTGGGCCGGATGGATGAGGCAGTGGTCTTTTCGCCACTGGAAGGGGCGGCACTGGAACAGATTACCGAACAGCTTCTGGATGAACTGGAGCAGCGGGCAGGCCGCAGCGGCTACCGGCTGAGCCATACCCGGGAGCTGACGCAGGAGCTTGCCCGGCGGGGGCGGAGCGCCTACGGAGCCCGGGAGCTGCGCCGTCAGGTGAGCCGGGCGGTGGAGCAGGCTCTGGCCGACAGCATTGCCAGCGGGCAGGCTCAGCCAGGCTCAAGCTATACTGCCTGTGTGCAGCAGGGGCAGGTGTGCCTTCTGCCCGGTCAGCCGCAGGCAGACACCCCTCAACCGGTACAGGTGTAACGAAAAAGGCAGGTCATGCAGACCTGCCTTTTTGCGTTTTCAGACCTTCTTGCGCAGCAGCGAGAAGGAGAAGAAGTTGGTGTAATAAGAAAGGGAATACATCACCGGCCGGGTCAGCTTTGAAAAACTGATCTCATCCATCAGAAGAAGCGCTTCGTGGTCCGGCACCTCCAGCGTTTTCCGGATGGCAGCATCGCCCAGCACAGCGCTGGTGTGGGTGACGGTGCTGGTCACCGAAACGCCGCATACCTCCTCCAGAATATCGAAGATGGGGCGGGCAAAATCCTGCCGCTGGGCGCTTTCATGATCCAGCAGCTTTGCGGGCAGATAGTCCACCGAGTAGATCACCGGCATCTCGCCTGCCAGCACCCGTTTGCGCACCATCAGAACCGGATCACCCACCTCCAGCTCCAGCTGGTGAGCCAGGTGGCTGTCTGCCGTGAGCTGCTGCACCGAGATGCTGTCCGCGTAAGGCGTGTAGCCGGCGGCCCGGATCATGGCACTGTATTCAAATTTCTGGTCCAGACGGTTATCCAGTGCAACGATGCGCCGGTTTACCACGGTGCCGATGCCGCGTACCCGTTCCACATAGCCCTCCCGCTCCAGTTCGGCCAGTGCGTCCCGGATCACGGTGCGGCTGACACCCAGGCGGGCCGCAAGCTCCACCTCGGCGGGCAGCCGCTCACAGCTTTCGTAGGGGCCGGTGCGCATTTCGCGCAGCAGCTGGGCTGCGATCTGCTGACTGATCACCGCACCGCCCAGCGGCCCCGCTTCACCGGTTTTTGCTTTTGCCATATCCAATTGCCTCCTGCACACAAATAAATCATACTTTAGAAAAAGTATAGCACAGCCCGGCCCGGTTGCGCAACAAAAAAGCCCGGGCGGCTGCCAAACAGGAACCGCTCCGGGCAAAAGGCGGAAATCAAACGCCGGCTAAATGTTTGATCTTTTTGTTGTAGCTGCGCCGGAAGAGTGTGAGCGCAAAGCACAGCGAAACTGCTTCAGCAATCAAAAAGGAGTACCACACCAGATCCACATTGCCGGAAAGCGACAGCAGCCAGGCGATGGGCAAAAGCAGCACCAGCTGGCGGAATACACTCATAAGCAGGCTGTGCAGCCCTTCACCCAGCGCCTGGAACAGGCTGCTGAGCACAATGGCAATGCCCGCGAACACAAAGCTCAGCGAGATAATGCGCAGCGCCGGCTCACCGGTGCGGGCCAGATCACCACCATCGCTGAACAGTGCCAGCAGCTGGCCGGGGAACAGCTGGAACAGAGCAGTGCCAAAGATCATGATTACGGTAATGGAAATCATGGCTGTTTTGGTGCAGGCCAGAATGCGCTGCTTTTTGGCTGCGCCATAGTTATAGCCCACAATGGGAACCAGAGCACTGGTCAGGCCGAAGCCGGGCATGAACACAAAGTTCTGCAGCTTGAAATAAATTCCCAGCACAGAGACGGCGGTTTCGGAAAAGCCGGCCAGAATGAAATTCATGCCGAAGGTCATCACGCTGGAGATGCTCTGCATGATGATGCTGGGCAGCCCCACCGAATAGATGCTCTTTACAGTGGGCAAATCAAAGCGGAGGGCGCTGGCACGGAGCCGAACCTCGTTGTTGTGGCGCAGGTTCAGCACCAGAGCCACGCCGCAGCCGATCCACTGACCAATCACGGTGGCTGCGGCTGCGCCGGCAACGCCCATCTTCGGCATACCGAACATGCCAAAGATCAGGATGGGGTCCAGAATGATGTTCACCACAGCGCCGGTGAGCTGGCTGGCCATCTGGTAAACGGTTTTACCGGTCACCTGGATCAGCCGCTCCAGGCAGATCTGTAAAAACATGCCCAGGCTGAACACCAGGCAGATGCGCAGGTAGGCCGCGCCGCCTCCGGCAACCTCCGGATTTTTGGTGAAGAAGCTGAAAAACAGCTCCGAAAAGAACAGGCCGAATACGGCGAATACCGCCCAGCTTGCCACCATCAGCAAAAGGCCGTTGTGGGCCACCCGGTCAGCTGCCTGCCGGTCGCCCTCGCCCAGCCGGCGGCTGAGCAGAGCGTTTACGCCGATGCTGGTGCCAACCGACACCGCGATGGTCAGCATCTGCACCGGGTAGGCGAAGCTCACAGCGGTGAGGGCCGCGTCGCTGAGACGGGCCACAAAGATGCTGTCCACCACGTTATACAGCGCCTGCACCAGCATGCTGATCATGATGGGGAAGGCCATGCCCAGCAAAAGCGGGGTCATCGGCTTGGTTCCCATGATGTTTTCCTTCATTTCACAATCCTCCGTTTTCTCACACAAATCAGCGCCCCGATTTGGGGCAAAACAAAGGAAACGGACCCGAAGGCTCGTTTCCTTTTTTGCAAGCAGATAGGGGCAGTGCGCCCCGTTTTTGGTCACATCCGGCTTTTCAGTCCCCGAATGTCCTGACCCAGAAAGAGAACCGGCTCACAGCTGCCACCCAGACGGCTGGCAATCTTCTCGGTATAGCGGGCTTCAAAGGCCTTGCCGTCCACAATGTTGGTGGTGTAGATGGTGGGCCGCTTTTCCAGAATGCGGGTGTTCAAAAGGTTATAGAAGCAGCTGGACATATAGGGGTTTACATATTCGGTGCCCAGATCGTCCAGAATCAGAAGATCCGCTTCCATCACGGCTTCCAGCAGAGGGCAGCTGTCGGCAAAGCGTTCCCGTTCCAGCTGGCTGAACAGATTCTGGGCGCAGATATACACCACATTGAAGCCTTTTTCCAGAACGATTTTGGCGATGGAAAGCGCGGCATGGGTTTTGCCAAGCCCCGCGTTGCCATACAGAAGAAGATTTGCGCTTTTCAGATCAAACTCCCGGGCGTATGCCTGCAGATAGTTCAAATTGTCCCGCATCAGGGCGCGGATATTTTCGCCGGTGGCCGGGTCGACGGCATCCGGATAAAGCGAAAGATCCATGCTCTCAAAGCTGCACAGGCTCAGGTGTGTTTCCTCGCTGATCTCCTGCCAGCGCAGCTGCCTTGCCAGCTTGCCCACACAGGGGCACAGGCGGCCGTTCACCATGCCGGTGTCCTGGCAGTCCGGGCATACATAGCGGGGTTCCAGGCTTTGGGGGCCGTAGCCGTTTTCGGCAAGCAGCCGGTTGATGTCTGCCTGGGTCTGGCGGCGTTGTTCGGCCACTGCCTGACGCTCGGCTTCCGGTGCGCCTTTTGCGGCCAGCTCCATGGTGCGCAGCCCCAGAGCCCGCACCTGCGCTTCCAGTTCACCCAGCCGGGGCAGAGCAGCCAGTGCTCCGGCCCGGCGTTCCTGGGCCTGAGTTACCGCCCGCTGGCGGCGGCTGGCCACCTGGCGCAGAGCTTCCCGATACAGTTCATTTTTGGTGCGCATGGCTTATTCCTCCCGTTTCAGGCGCAGCGGACGGCGTGCGGGCCGCTGCAGGATGTCGTTGCCGCTGGGGGCCTGACGGTCTACCCGCACATTTGCACCAGCCAGCGATCCGCCGCCCCGGGCGTCGGTGGGGGTGCGCCAGCCCTTGGCGTACCAGCTTTTCAGAATACCATTGATGTATTTGGGGTCCTTGCTGCCGTTGCCGTGAAGCACCGCTTCCTCCACCATGGCGTCCGAGTAACCGAATTCCTCATACCAGCGGCGGATGCACCGCTTGTCCGCCAGGGTAAGCGCGCCCACAGGCATGCCCAGAATGGCGGCGGCTTTTTCCTCCCGCTGGCTTCGCTCCTTCAGCCGCTGGAGGTATTCTTCCGCCTCCTGACCGGTGGTCACGCCTTCCTGCGCCCAGCGATCCAGCTCCCGTTCCAGCTGGGTCACCGAATGGCGGCCCTGGCTGGCGATGTGGGCTGCACACAGCAGAATCACATCCACCGGGATGCTTTCATTCACATACAGCGACACCAGCCGCTGGATGTCCTTCTGGCCCAGGCTCTGGCCCAGATAGGTCTGCGCCTCGGTGGCAAGAGTGCTCACCATGGGGTCACGCATGGCGGCCATGCGCAGCTCCTCAGCGGTGAGCGGCGGCTGCTTGACAGGCAGAGGGGCGGGAGGGGTGGCGTCCCGCTCCAGCTCCAGAAGACCTACTCCATGCCAGAAATCCAGTGCCTTCTGGGCGGCCTGCACGTTCTTCAGGGCCAGAGCGTGGGCAATGTCCTTGGGATCGGTGCTGTGGGTGGCCAGAATGTAAAGGGCCACCCGCATGTGGTCGCCGGTGGCACGGGTGAGGTTGGTGAAGATCAGCTGTGGCACGGCGATGGAATCGCCGGTCTGGCTGCGCAGGCGGTAGGTCATAGGGCAAGGGCTCCTTTTTGTTCAAACAGGCATGGAATGCGGCGGGCATACGGCAAAGCCGCCGGCAGCCCATAAAAATACATCATAAAGCATACCACAAAATCGCTGTGCTGACCAGTGCCAGACGGCAAAAAAAGCCGGGAGAAAGGGGTGGCAAAGGAGGACGAATTGACAAACCGGCCCGGGACGTGTACCATTTATTTATAGAACGGCAGTAGGGGAAACCAGTGCCCGCGCCGGGGCGGAGAGGCGGATAGAGAAGATGAAGATCGCAATCGTGACCGATACAAACAGTGGCATTTCGGAAAAGGAAGCCCAGAAGCTGGGGGTTTACTGCCTGCCCATGCCCTTTTCGGTGGACGGGCAGTGGATGCTGGAGGGCGTGGATCTGACAGCGGAGGAGTTCTACCGGCTGCAGGCGGCCGGCGCCAACATTACCAGCAGTCAGCCCAGCCCGGAAACGGTGACCAACCTGTGGGATCGGCTTCTGAACGATTATGAGGCGGTGGTGCACATTCCCATGAGCAGTGGGCTGAGCGGAACCACCGCCACCGCGGCAGCACTGGCAACGGAATATGGTGGCCGGGTGCAGGTGGTGGATAATAAGCGCATTTCGCTGCCCCAGCGCCAGTCGGTGCTGGATGCGCAGGTGCTGGCAAAGCGCGGCCTGACTGCGGCTCAGATCAAGCAGAATCTGGAGGAGAACGCGTTAAAGGCCAGCGTTTATCTGACGGTGGATACCCTGAAATATCTGAAAAAGGGCGGTCGGGTTACCCCGGCGGCGGCTGCCATCGGCACCGTTCTGAACATCAAGCCTCTTTTGCAGATTCAGGGCGGCGGCATCGATGCCTACGGAAAGGTGCGCGGGCTGGCACAGGCACAGGACAAGCTGCTGGATGCCATCTGTGCCGATCTGACCGGACGTTTTGCCGGGATGCCCATGCACATCGGCGTGGCCTATTCCGGCGCACCGGAGGTGGGCAAAAAATGGCAGAAGTACGTGCAGGAGCGCTTCCCCCGCTGCAAGGTGCAGTGCAGTGCGTTGGGCCTGAGCATTGCCTGCCACACCGGCCCGGGTGCGCTGGGTGTGGGCTGCTATTATTACGAAGAATAAAATTGAATGGCAAAAGGGTGTGCCCCGGAATTCGGGGCACACCCTTTTTTCGTGTTCCGATTGCTTGCGGCCAGGCATTTCACAGCTGTTCCCGGATACGGCCCAGCGCGTTTTTCTCCAGTCGGCTCACCTGGGCCTGACTGATGCCGATTTCCCGGGCCACCTCCATCTGAGTTTTGCCCGCCAGATACCGCAGAGCCATGATTTTTTTCTCACGCTCGCTGAGCTGGTGCACTGTGTCCCTGAAAAGAATTTCGCTGATCCAGCTGTCCTCACCGTCGTTTTCGCCCACCTGATCCATCACATACATGGCGTCGCCCGCGTCGTTGTAGACCGGCTCGTACAGGCTTACCGGCTCCACCACGCTTTCCAGCGCCAGTGTCACTGCCCGCTCGGGCATTTCCAGCCGGGCGGCAATTTCCCGGATGCGGGGTTCCCGCCCCAGCTCCTTTTGCAGCTGCTCCTTGGTCTGCATGGCCCGATAGGCGGTGTCCCGCATGGAACGGCTCACCCGCAGAGGATTGTTATCCCGCAGAAAGCGGCGGATCTCGCCCACGATCATGGGTACACCATAGGTGGAAAAACGCACGTTCAGCTCCGGGTCGAAGTTGTCGATGGCCTTGATCAGCCCGATACAGCCCACCTGAAACAGATCGTCCATGCACTCGCCCCGGCCGGAAAAACGCTGTACCACGCTGAGCACCAGCCGAAGGTTGCCGCGAATCATGGTCTGCCGTGCGTTGTCGTCGCCCTCGTGTGCGGCACGCAGCAGCTGCCGTTTCTCCGCTTCGGTCAGCACCGGCAGGCGGGAGGTATCCACGCCGCACAGCTCCACTTTGTTGTAATACAAGCTCATTCACACTCCAAACAGGCAAGGGTGCCTGTTCAGAGTATGGCCGCGCCAGGAGAAAAGCAGTCAGCGTAGTGGCTGGCAAAATCAGGGCGCACAGCCGCAAAAAAGCAGGAATATACGTATAGCGTTCACATAAAAGCGTTTTCCGGCATACTGTGAACACAAACGATGCAAGGGAGTGGATGCAAATATGACCTCGGAACTCTGGCTTTTATGCTGTATGGCTGTGGTGATTCTGCTCACGGCGGGGCTGGCCTTTCTGTGGGCGGTGTTTTATGACCGCTGCGCAAAGGAAAAACGGATGCTGGAACGACCGGATTTCACCGAAAAGGCCGGCTTTGCGGTGACGCGGCTGCCCGGTGCCCCCTATCTGCGGCTGGACCGGGTCTATCTTCTGGGGCGGCGCGTGGGGCAGCTGGAGTTCTTTATCCAGCCCAACTGGACGGCGGTGCTGCGGGTAGCTCCGGAAAATGAGGAGCTGCGGATGTGGGAGCTGGATCTGCCGGAATACGACCAGCTTACGGTGCGGCCGGTGAGCGGGGTGCGCACCGAGCTGCGGCAGGCACCGGGCGGCGGGGCGCTGGCCTGTTGGCAGCGGGACGGCTTCTGCTACGGTTTGTATCTGCCGGCGGGGGAAATGGGCCTTGCGGGCAGTCTGCTGGAGCTCTTTGCAGCGGACTGCCGGTGTGAAATTACCCGCTGAAAACCGGGGCCGGGCAAATCTTTCTGCCCGGCCCCGGCTCTGATGTTCACAGGGATTTTTCCAGCTCCCGGCGCAGCCGCAGGATAATCCGCTTTTCCAGCCGGGAAATATAGCTCTGCGAGATGCCGATGGCATCTGCCACTTCCTTCTGGGTGCGCTCAATGCCGTCGGCCAAACCGAAGCGCATCTGCATGATCTGCCGCTCACGAGGCGCCAGCCGGGCCACCGCCTGACGCAGCATGTCTTTTTCCGCGTCCTGTTCCAGCTGAGCGCTGATCTGGTTCTGGTCGCTTCCCAATACATCCGAGAGAAGCAGCTCGTTGCCGTCGCCGTCGGTGTTCAGAGGCTCGTCGATGCTGGCCTCCTGGCGGCGGTTGCTGCTTTTGCGCAGATACATCAGAATTTCGTTTTCGATGCAGCGGCTGGCATAGGTGGCCAGCTTGATGTTTTTTGAGGGCACAAAGGTGTTTACCGCCTTGATCAGCCCGATGGTGCCGATGGAGATGATGTCCTCCACCGAAACATTGCTGCCCTCAAATTTTTTTGCAATGTATACCACCAGCCGCAGGTTGTGAGTGATCAGGATGTCCCGGCAGCTCTGGCGGCCCTCCTCCAGCCCGGCGAACACCAGCTTTTCCTCGGCGGGGGTCAGGGGAGGAGGCAGAGTTTCCGGCCCGTTTATGTAGTAGACTGCGTCCGGAAGGCAAAGCCAGCGAAGCAATGCGTGCCAGACGCGCAAAAACCAACTGCATTTCATTCAACAGCACTCCTTTCCCGTCCGGCCGATGCGGCAGGCTCTCGCAGGGGCCGGGTGGTGTGATAAAATTCTTTGCCAAACAGTGCCTGCACCGAACCGTCTGCCAGAGTCTGGTCGGTGAACACCACAAGCACCCGTTCGGCCTGACGGGGGTTCCCCGGGCCGGAAAGCCGGGCAAAAAATCCCCCCACGGCGGGAAGCGTGCGCATGCCCCCGGCGGTTTTGCAGGGAATCAGCCGTACCGGTATCCCGGGAGGGAACTCCGGGCAGGCCCCGGCAAAATAACGCTCCAGAAAGACGGAAATGGCCGGGGGCAACGTGCCGCGCAGGCTGCTATAACTCACCAGTATCGGGGACTGACCGCTCAAAGGATCCCGCAGCAGAAAGCCGGTGTCAAGCAGGGCGTTCAGTGGCGGGGCGTTTGCCCCGTTCAGCGAAAGGCGCAGCTGCCAGTTTTCGGTGTCTTTGGGCGCGCCGAACAGCGCCAGCACCAGTCGCAGAACAAAATATACCCCGGCGGCGCTTCCCACAAGCAGGGTGGGGGAAACCGCCCAGTATACGGCAAGATTGTTGGTTTGAACGCCCAGTGGCAGATCCCGGCTCAAAGCCAGCAGTACCGCCCCTGCCAGCCCCATGTTCAGAAGAAAGTACCACACTGTCTGGCGGGCAAAGCCCCGCCAGCCCCGGAAAGGAAAGGCTGCCCGGCATATTCCGGCGGCACTGACCGCCTGATAGAGGATGCACGCGGCAGCGGGCATGGGCGGAGCCAGCAGAATCAGGGTGGACAGCGCGGCCGGCACAGCCCCGGCGCAGGTGCGCAGAAAGCCCGGGGGCGCGCCGCAGAGAAACCCCACGGCACGCAAAAGCAGATATGCCACCAGAAAATTCACCAGCAACAGGACATCCAGATAGATCACGGTTTTCACGGCTGCATCCCGCTCCTTTCACAGGGCATGTTCACCCGCTGTGATTTCGATTGTAGCGCGGCAGCGGAGAAAAAACTGTCAAAAAAATCAGGACGCCATGCGCCTTCCCGATGAGAGGGAAAGTGCACAGCGTCCTGCTGTTTTTGGGGGGATTACCAGAGCAGATGTTCCTTGATGGGAATGCCGCAGGTGTTCAGCGCCCGGATGAAGGAGGAGCTGCCCTTGTAGTGGATGCCGGTGATGCCAAGATCAAAGGCGGCAGTGGTGTTGGGCTTGCTGTCGTCCACAAAAATGGTCTCGGAGGGGATCAGCTGGCAGCGTTCCAGCAGCAGCTTGTAAATGGCCGGATCCGGCTTGGTCAGCTTTACTTCACAGGAAGCGATACCGCCGTCGAACAGGGGCCAGAAATCCCGTTGGCGAATCTCGTCGATCACGTCCTGCGGGATGTTGGACAGGTAATAGATGGAAAAGCCCATTTTCTTCAGCCGCTTGATTACTTCCACGGTTTTGCGGCGGGTTTTGAGCATGCGGGCCCAGTCGTCCAGTACGCTTTGTACTTCAAAGGCGCAGCCCTCAGCCCTGGCTTTTTCCAGCATGCGTGCGTTGCCCTCGGCCCGGCTCAGCTGCCCGGCGTCCAGCAGCGTCCATTCTTCGCTGCCGAAGGTCAGATCGAACACCTTGTGCTCAATTTCCTCATTATAAAAGCGTTCCAGCAAAAACTCCCGGGGATTGAAATCAACCACAACGCCCCCCAGGTCGAAGATGATGTTTTTATACATAAGGCCAGATTCTCCTTTTTCTCCTTTGCAATCATCCAAGGGCGCAGGGCCCGGGGATATTGTTTTTATTATACACGATTTTCTGCGCCGGGCCAATGCCCCGACAAAACTTTGGGAATCGGGCGTCGGTTTTGAGCATATCAATGAAAGAAAATAGAAAGAGGGGGCGATGGACCATGACATTGCGGCAGCTGTGTAAAAAGGATGTGGTGCAGCTGGGCTCCGGCGTAAAACTGGGCCGGGCCGATGATCTGGAGCTGGAGATGGGCAGCGCGCAGGTGTGCAGCCTGATTCTGCGGGGGCGGCCCCGCTGGTTCGGGCTGCTGGGCCGGGGAGAGGATATGGTCATCCCCTGGCAGCAGATTGAGACCATAGGCGAGGACGTGATTCTGGTGAACTGCCCGGTGCAGGATCTACCTCCACGGCCGGAGGAAGATGGGCTTCGGGCGATTTTTCACAATTTTGTAAGCAGCTGATAACTTGCGCGGCCCACAGGGCACGGCGTATAATAAACAGCGTTTCCATTTACTACGGGATTTGCAGGAAAAACACCCCCAAAGGTGGGATTGCCCGGGAAATGAAAAAAATACCGCTGTTGTTTCGTTTTCTTTTTCAGCAAAGTAAACAGAAACATCGAAGCGCGGGGAAGGGCACCGGTACAGGCGGTGTGCCCGGCCAAAGGAGGAACAATTCGTTGCAAGACGTCAAAACAAAACCATCATACCTTTCCGGAGTAATCCGGCGGTTGAGTGCACTGCGGCTGGTTATGGCTCCGATTGTAAGCCTGATCACCCTTGTGTGCACCGAATGGATCCATCGGGGTGAGGAGTTTACCCCGGAAGTGCTCACCGAGAATGTTCTGCCGCACCTGCCGGCATTCTTGCTCACCTGGCTGCTGCTGGGCTGTATTTATCAGGCCCTGGCCAGAGCCACACGGCTGCATCCGCTGGCGGTTCTGGTCACCGGGGCGCTGGGTTGCATCCCGGCGGCGGTTACATATTATAAGCTGAAGCTGCGGGGCGAGCCGTTCTTTCCCTGGGATCTGTCTCAGGTTTCGGAAGCCAGCGATGTGATGGGAAAGGCCGGTCTGGAGCTGCAGACCTCCATGTGGGTCAGCGGGGTAATTTTCGCCGTGCTGTTTGTGCTGGCCTGCTTTATTCGGGAGCCTAAAACCGCACTCCGCACAAGGGCGCTGGCCGCGGGAATTCCTGCAGCGGGTGCGCTTGTGCTGGTGTTTGGCGTATTCATCAATCCCACGGTTTCCCAGCTGGTGGGGATCACGCCGGATATGTGGATGCAGAACCGTTACTACCGCAATTATGGCGTTATCGCCGGCTTTCTGACCAATATTCAGAACCTGCAGGTGGATAAACCCGAAGGATACAGCGAGGAAGCGGTGCAGGAGATTCTGGATAAGGCTGCCAGTCAGGATCTGGGCCCGGAGTTTGCGGGCAGCTACAAAAACGAGGGTGATGGGGCCGTGAAGCAGCCCAACATCATTTTTGTGATGAACGAATCCTTTTGGGATGTGGCCGAGCTGGAGGAATACGGGGTGGAGTTCGATCAGGAGGTCACCCCCAATCTTCACCGGCTGATGGAAAGCGCCGCTTATGGCAAGGCTTACAGCCCCAGCTTCGGCGGCGGCACCTGCGACGTGGAGTTTGAGGCGCTTACCGGCTACTCGATGGAGTTTCTGCCCAGTGGATGCAAGCCCTTCCAGCAGCATGTAACCCGGCCCATGTTCTCGATCGCTTCCTATTTAAAGGAACAGGGCTACGCCACCCAGGCAATCCATTGTTATTACGCCAAGTTCTGGAGCCGTAACACCGCTTACCCGAATCTGGGCTTTGACGAATTCATCTCGCTGGAGGATTTTGAAAACCCGGAGAAGAAGCGCTTTACCGAGTGGAAAAGCGGCCTTGTGACCGATGCGGAGATGACCCGCCGCATCATTCAGGAATGGGAAGAACGGGATACGGATACGCCGCTGTTCATGCACGCAGTGACCATGCAGAATCACACCAGCTACAACGAGGGCAACTATCCGGAAGAGGAACTGGTGGATATTGTGAGCGCTCCCGAGGGAATCAGCGAAAAGACGCTGGGCGCGCTGCGGGACTTCGCCACCGGCGTAAAGGAAGCGGACGCCATGCTGGGCGAGCTTACCGATTACTTCTCTCAGGTGGACGAACCTGTGATCCTGGTGTTCTGGGGCGATCACTACAATCCCATCGGAAGCGGTTATGAGGTTTACACCGCCACTGGCTACTCCTCTGCATCCAACAGCGAGGCGCCGGAACTGCACAAGATGCCGCTGCTGATCTGGTCCAACTACTGGGACGAACCGGTGGACATCGGCACGGTGGCAGCCTACAACATCAGTCCGGTAACCTTTGAACTGTACGGTCTGGAACAGCCGGGACTGTTTGATCATCTGATCGATCAACTGTCGGCTTATCGCAGCCGTACCCACGGCGTGACCATCCAGCCGGACGGTTCCGCCGATACCGAGGAACTGACCGACGAGCAGAGTCAGTGGTTCGACGAGCACTGGATGCTGCAATATGATCTGATGTTCGGCCAGGAATACGCCCTGGAAAATGAATAGAAAAGGAGCGGCGGAGGCACACAGGGCTTTCGCCGCCTTTTTATTGGAATTTCAACGGGAAAATACGAAAAAAGTGCTTGTATTCCCGCATCCCTTGTGGTATACTATACCGGCAATACACACGCATTGCTTTGTTCCCCTGTGCCCGCAAGGGTGGGAGATCATGCATGCAATGCGGAGGTAAAAACAATTTTTTGGAGGATTTAAACATGGCAGTAGTATCTATGAAGCAGCTTCTGGAAGCCGGCGTGCACTTCGGTCATCAGACCCGTCGCTGGAACCCCAAGATGGCGAAGTACATCTTCACCGAGCGTAACGGCATCTACATCATCGACCTGCAGAAGACCGTTAAGAAGCTGGACGAGGCTTACAATTTTGTTCGCGAGGTTGCTTCCGAGGGCGGCGAGATCCTGTTCGTCGGCACCAAGAAGCAGGCTCAGGAGTCCATTAAGGACGAGGCTACCCGCTGCGGCATGCACTATGTGAACGCTCGTTGGCTGGGCGGTATGCTGACCAACTTCCGCACCATCCGCAAGCGCATCGACCGCCTGGAGCAGCTGCGCCAGATGAGCGAGGACGGCACCTTTGATCTGCTGCCCAAGAAGGAAGTTGCCAAGCTGGAGCTGGAGATCGAGAAGCTGGAGAAGTTCCTGGGCGGTGTGAAGAACATGCACGGCCTGCCCAAGGCGATGTTCATCGTTGACCCCCACAAGGAGCGCATTGCTGTGGCCGAGGCCCGCAAGCTGAACATCCCCATCGTTGCGATCGTCGACACCAACTGCAACCCCGACGAGATCGACTACGTGATCCCCGGTAACGACGACGCGATCCGTGCTGTTAAGCTGATCGCCGGCGCCATGGCTGACGCTGTGATGGAAGGCCGTCAGGGCGAGCAGAACGCCGCTGAGGAGACCGCTGAGGCTGCCGAGGCCTGAGCACCATTTTCCACCGATAACGAAAGGGGATAATCAAAATGGCTTTTACTGCACAAGACGTTAAGAATCTGCGCGAGCAGACCGGCTGCGGCATGATGGATTGCAAGAAGGCTCTGACCGAGTCCGGCGGCGATTTTGACAAGGCTGTTGAGTACCTGCGTGAGAAGGGCCTGGCCGCCGCTCAGAAGAAGGCTGGCCGCATCGCTGCCGAGGGCATGGTTTACGCCACTGTCTGCGGCAAGGTGGGCGTTGTGGTTGAGGTGAACGCCGAGACCGACTTCGTTGCCAAGAACGATATGTTCCAGACCTTCGTAAAGGACGTTGCCAATGTTGTTGCCGAGCAGAACCCCGCTGATGTGGAAGCTCTGCTGGCCTGCAAGATGGGCGAGGATACCGTTGAGGCTGCTCTGAAGGAGAAGATCCTGGTCATCGGCGAGAACATCAAGATCCGTCGTTTCGAGCGTTACGAAGGTGTATGCGCTGCCTACATCCATGCCGGCGGCACCCATGCCGTTCTGGTTGGCTTCGATACCAGCGATGAGATCGCTGCGAAGCCCGAGTTCGAGACTTACGGCAAGGACATTGCCATGCAGATCGCTGCTGCCAACCCCGGCTACCTGTGCGAGGCTGACGTGCCCGCCGAGGTAATCGAGAAGGAGAAGGAGATCCTGCTGGCTCAGATCGCCAACGATCCCAAGAACGCCAACAAGCCCGACGCCATCAAGGAGAAGATGGTTCTGGGCCGCATCGGCAAGTTCTACAAGGAGAACTGCCTGGTGGATCAGGAGTTCGTTAAGGATAACGACCTGACCGTTGCCAAGTACACCGATAAGGTGGCCAAGGAGCTGGGCGGCGAGATCAAGATCACCAAGTTCGCTCGCTACGAGAAGGGCGAGGGCCTGGAGAAGAAGTCCGACGACTTCGCTGCTGAAGTTGCCAGCATGATGAAATAAGCCAGTCTTGTTCAGAAATATCCAGATTGTCCAAGAATGACGCCTAATTTGTCCAAAGACAGGGTTACTTTGAGGGTGAAAACCCATGGGAGAACAGAGTGAACCATTAAAAGTCGAGGAAGAAGGCAACAGAAACCGGTAAATCTGATGGGTTCCACGGTGTTTAAGTCGCGCACTGGGGAGAAAAAGCCCAAAATAGAGAAAACTGAGTTTCGACATTGACAGGGATAACAGGAATCAGAACACAGATTGCCTTGTAGAGGCAGTTTGGAATAACCGAGAGAGAGAGAAGTGTTCCGTGAGGAGCATTTCTCTCTCTTTTTTTATTGTCTAAGATACCCTGCTATCACCACCAATTACCGCTTTTCGCGGTTTTTTGGGGATTTGAAGCAGCCCAGGAGGTTAGCTGGTGCCCCCTACACCACCGCTCCCTCTCTGGCGCTGCACAACCCTTTCCCCATTTCCTCTTTTAACCTCCTCTTAGCTTTCTTCCTTCTCTCTCTGAGCCTTTGAGAAGCCTCGAAGCTTACCTCTTTCATTTGCACCTCGTTTTTCCTTCGGCCCCCGGCTCTCTTTCCTTCTGCCGGCTGCCCATTTACCCTTGTTTTTCCTCGCGCTCCCTTCTTTATTTACTTCCTTCGACTCCGCTATTCTTTCTTTGCGAGGTATTACAAGGGCATTCTGGCCTTTGGACAAACTAGACGTCACTCTTGGACAACATGTGAGAAACGTTCACATCTGGCTGATTTCTGCCCCGTTGGGGCGCAACCAATCGCTTTCATCCTGCCGCATGTGGCGCCGGTTCCGTTTTTGTGGGCGCAAGCCTTTGGGAGAACAGGCGGAGCGGTGCTGCGCGGCGATTCGATTGTAAATAAAACGGCTTCGGCCCGGCGTTCGCGGTGTTTTTAAGTCGCACATCGCGAGTCAAACGCAAAAGGGCCGGCAACAGCTGTGAAAGAGCGGTGCTCATAATGAGCACCGCTCTTTTTTGCATTGAGTGTAAAGCAACCACCAGCTACGCTGGTGCGAATTACTTGCTTTAGCATTTAGTTTGCGAGCGAAGCGAGATGACAAACTAATTGCCTACCATATAGAGAGAAAATATGGTTTTGGGATTTTGCTCGTTTACGAGCCGTAGGGCAAGAAATGCAGATGGCAGAATTTTTCGTGGCCCCTTAAGGGGCTTTGCTAGTATAATGCCCTTATAGGGCTTACTCAAACCACCGGCTAAGCCGGTGGTTTTGATTGAGGGGCCAGTTTACAAAAGCAGGGCGTAGTTTTCTCTTCTACGCCGGAAGCGGGCGAAAGGAGAGAAAAAGCCGGAACGGCATGCGCAAGAGCAGGGCTGACCAGGTAATTTGCCGGGGGTGAGCTGCATCCGGATCGGAGCCTGTAACAGGAGAAAAACGTTTCGGATCCATTTTTTATTGGAATTTTTGTCCTTTTGGCACATACACATTGTTGCAATGTACTAATTTGCAATAATAAAGTGTTAATTCGACCAAATCACTTGCAATTGGCAAAAAGTCGTGCTAAAATAATTCCTGCTCATAAGACAGCAGAGCCGTCCGTTTGAAGAAGGCGGGGCAGGCTCTGTTTTTTTGCCCGTTACCACTGGGCAAAATGAGCAAAAGTTTTGTGTAAATTAACGTAAAAATTCCATGATGCGGGCTTGCTTTTTGGGATTTTATGTGATACACTTTAGTCAAATAAAACAAGAAAGCAATTGTGAGGTGCGTAATGGCTGACAAGAATCATCTGAGAAACCCCGCGACCACCGCGTTGTTCGAGGCCATCCTTTCTTTGCAGAGCATGGAAGAGTGCTATACCTTTTTCGAAGATCTGTGTACCATGAAGGAGCTGGCCGATATGGCTCAGCGCCTGGAGGCTGCGAAGATGCTGCTGGACGGCAAGACCTATGAGCAGATCGTGAAGAGCGTGGAGATCAGCACGGCTACCATCAGCCGTATTAACCGCTGCATCCAGTATGGCAACGGCGGCTACGAGCTGATTATCGATCGTGTGCAGCAGAATGCCCAGCCGGAAGGCGAAGCGGCTGCTGAATAAGCGGACAGGTTCCTGATAAGTACAAAAAAGAACACCCGGAGCAAGCCGGGTGTTCTTTTTATTTTTTGCGGTTTGCCGCTTCGGAGAATCACTCCGTGCAGCAGAGAAAAATTCCTCAGTCCTCCTGGGGGCGGAAGATGATATTGCCTTCTTCATCCACGCCTTCCACAATGGCCAGACTGGTGAGCTTGTAGCCCGCTGCACGCAGGGAATCGCCACCGCTCTGGAAGCCCTTTTCAATGGTGATGCCGATGCCGCACACGGTAGCGCCGGCCTGCTCGCATACATCCAGCAGACCATGCATTGCTTTGCCCACTGCCATGAAGTCGTCCAGAATCAGCACCCGATCCTCGGGGCCCAGGAACTTTTTGGCCAGGGTAATATCGTAATCTTTTCCGTAAGTAAAGGAATGCACGGTGGAAGTAAAGACTTCGCCGTCCAGATTTTTGCTCTTTGCTTTTTTTGCAAAGACCACCGGCACATCAAAGTAACGGGCGGTCATGCAGGCAATGGCGATGCCGGAAGCCTCAATGGTCAGGATTTTGTTGATCCCGTCGTCTTTATAAATACGATAGAATTCCTTGCCGATTTCGTCCAGCAGGTTCACATCCAGCTGATGGTTCAAAAAGGAATCCACCTTAATAATATTGCCCGGGCGGACCTGACCGTCCTTTACAATTCGCTCTTCCAGCAGTTTCATACTTTCATAACGCTCCCTACACAAAAGTATCCCCACCGCGGGCAAAATGCACACACGGAAAAAGGTAATACACCTATTATACAGAAAAGCGAAGGGTTTGCAATGCTTAAAACGCTCTTTTTTGCCGAAAAAACGGCTTTTTAGCAGAATAATAATAACGAAAGCATTACAAATTGCCAAACGAACAGTTTTGTTTGTCCAAAAAAACAAAGAATACTGTGCATTATCACTACGTTTACGCTTTACAACGATAAAAAGTATGTGAAAATAGCGAATTGCAATTTTGCACTGATGTCCGTATAATTTAGAAAAGCAAAAAATTCCCCCCACAGAAAACGCATAAGGGGTGTGCGGGGGAAGATCGGAGGAGAATCCACATGAAAAAAGCAATGAGTTTGGTCCTTGCGGCCGCAATGGCATTCAGCTTCGCTGCTTGTGGCGGCGCATCCAGCACCAGCGGTGCAGCATCCACCGCTTCCGGCACTGCCTCCGGGGCAGCCATTAAGATCGGTGGCATCGGCCCCCTGACCGGTGGCGCTGCAATCTACGGCAACGCTGTTAAGAATGGCGCCGAGCTGGCTGTGGAAGAAATTAACGCACAGGGCGGCCTGCAGTTCGAACTGAACTTCCAGGACGATGAAAACGACCCCGAAAAGTCCCTGAACGCTTACAACAACCTGAAGGACTGGGGCATGCAGGCTCTGCTGGGCACCGTTACCACTCAGCCCTGCCTGACCGTAGCGCCCGAGACTGCTGCTGACAATATGTTCCTGCTGACTCCTTCCGCTTCTGCGGTAGACGTCATCAAGGAGGACAATGCTTTCCAGGTCTGCTTCACCGACCCCAACCAGGGCGTTGCTTCCGCAGACTACATCGCTGAGAACGGCCTGGCCACCAAGATTGCCATCATCTACGACAGCTCCGACGCCTATTCTTCCGGCATCCACGACAAGTTCAAGGAAGAGGCTGCTACCAAGGGCCTGGAGATCGTAGCCGACGAGGCCTTCACCGCCGACAACAAGACCGATTTCTCCGTGCAGGTTCAGAAAGCCAAGAGCTCCGGCGCTGAGCTGGTGTTCCTGCCCATCTACTACAGCGAAGCCAACCTGATTATCCAGGAGATGAACAAGCAGGGCTGCACCGCTTCCGTATTCGGTTGTGACGGTCTGGATGGCCTGCTGACCATCGAAGGCGCGGATACCTCTCTGTTCGAGGGCGTAATGCTGCTGACTCCTTTCGCTGCCGACGCGCAGGACGAAAAGACCCAGAACTTCGTTTCCAAGTATGAAGAGAAGTACGGCGAGACTCCCAACCAGTTTGCTGCTGACGCTTACGACGGCGTATACACCATCCTGGCTGCCTGCGAGCAGGGCGGCGTAACCGCTGATATGGACGCTTCCGCTGTTTGCGATGCACTGAAAGCTGCCATGACTCAGATCACTGTGGACGGTCTGACCGGTGAGGGCATGAAGTGGGAAGCCACCGGCGAAGTGAACAAGGCTCCTCGTGCCGTTAAGATTCAGAACGGCGCTTACACCGCAATGTAATTCAAACAGTCCGGCCTGGTCCGGTGCTGAAAGGGCTGCTCGCCGGGGGCGCAGCAGCCCTTTTTTATTCAAAAATCCGGCAAGATCCGGCAGAAAATGCTGCGGGATTCTTGTGCGCACTTTACAGCAGTGCTATAATAATCCATATATTCTGTGCGGTGGTGGCAGACAGGTGTAGGCATGCACCGGTCCGCCGCCGCGAAAAAAGGGGAATCGAGTATGGAATTTCTGTCCTACTTAATCAACGGTATCAGCCTGGGCAGTGTGTATGCCATCATCGCCCTGGGCTACACCATGGTGTATGGCATCGCCAAGATGCTGAACTTCGCCCATGGTGATGTGATCATGGTGGGCAGCTACATCGTGTTCATTGCGGTGAACCAGATGGGCATGCCGCCGCTGCTGGCCATTATCATTTCCATGGCTTTGTGCACGCTGCTGGGCATTGTGATCGAGCGGTTTGCCTACAAGCCGCTGCGCAGCGCCTCTTCGCTGGCGGTTCTGATCACCGCCATCGGTGTGAGCTACCTGCTGCAGAATCTGGCGCTGCTGATCTGGGGCGCGGATCCCAAGTCCTTCACCTCTGTGGTGGGTCTGGCTCCGGTGCAGCTGGCAGGCGGCCGGCTGGTTATCTCCGGCGAGACCATAGTGACCATTGTGGTGAGCGCCGTTATCATGGCGGGCCTGATCTTCTTTGTAAACAACACCAAAATGGGCCGCGCCATGCTGGCCGTGAGCGAGGATAAGGGTGCGGCGCAGCTGATGGGCATCAACGTAAACTCCACCATTGCCATGACCTTCGCCATTGGCTCTGCGCTGGCGGCAGTGGCCGGTGTGCTGCTGTGTTCGGCTTATCCCACTCTGCAGCCCACCACCGGCGCCATGCCTGGCATCAAGGCCTTCACTGCCGCGGTATTCGGCGGTATCGGCTCCATTCCCGGCGCTTTTGTGGGCGGCATCCTGCTGGGCGTGATCGAGATCATGAGCAAGGCTTACATTTCCACCCAGCTGGCGGATGCCATCGTGTTTGCAGTGCTGATTATTGTGCTGCTGGTGCGTCCCACCGGTCTGCTGGGCAAGAAAATCAGTGAAAAGGTGTGAGGTGGCGGTTATGAATATCCTGAAAACCATGAAAAAGTCCACCCGCAGCAACCTGATCACCTATGGCATTGTGGTGCTGTTTTATCTGGTGATGCAGCTGCTGGCCAGCGGCGGCGTGCTGAGCAACTCCATGCAGGGTATGCTGGTGCCCATCTGTACCTATGTGGTGCTGGCGGTCTCTCTGAACCTGACTGTCGGTATTCTGGGCGAGCTGAGCCTGGGCCATGCGGGCTTCATGAGCGTTGGCGCCTTCTCCGGTGCGGTATACTGGATGATCGCGGGGCAGAACCTGCCTTCCGCTCTGGGCTTGGCGGTAGCCATGCTCATTGGCGGCGTGATGGCCGGTGTATTCGGCTTTCTGATCGGTATCCCTGTGCTGCGTCTGCGTGGCGACTATCTGGCCATCGTGACCCTGGCCTTCGGTGAGATCATCAAGAATATTTTGAATGCCATCTACCTGGGGTGGGACAGCAACGGCTTCCACTTCTCCATGAAGGATGCTGCCTCTCTGAATATGGGTGAGGATGGCGAGGTCATCATCAATGGCGCCATCGGTATCAGCGGCATGACCAAAGCCTCCAGCTTTACCGCCGGCATCATTCTGGTGCTGATCACCCTGTTTGTGGTACTGAATCTGATCAATTCCCGTGCCGGGCGTGCGATCATGTCCATCCGCGACAACCGTATCGCTGCCGAGGCCACCGGTATCAACGTGACCAAGTACAAGCTGATGGCCTTCATCACCTCTGCTTTCCTGGCCGGTATGGCGGGCGTGCTGTATGCACTGAATATGTCCGCTCTGGCGGCCAAGAAGTTCGACTACAACACCTCCATTCTGGTTCTGGTGTTCGTGGTTCTGGGCGGTATCGGCAACATCCGCGGCTCGGTGATCGCGGCAGCTGTTCTGTATGTGCTGCCTGAGCTGCTGCGCGGTCTGAACGATTACCGCATGCTGATCTATGCGGTGATCCTGATCGTTATGATGATCTTCAACCAGAGCGCCCAGGTGGTCGCCTGGCGTCATCAGGTGTGGGAAAAGCTCTCCGCCACCGGCCCGTTCCAGAAGCTGGCCCGGGCAAAAAAACAAACGAAGGGGGAGGCATGATCCATGGCTCTGCTTGAAGTAATGAACGTGGGCATCGCTTTCGGCGGTCTGCAGGCGGTTGCTCAGTTGGATATGAAGATCGAAAAGGGCCACCTGTATGGCCTGATCGGCCCCAACGGTGCGGGCAAGACCACCGTATTCAACATGCTTACCGGCGTGTACCGTCCCACCGAGGGCGATATCATTCTGGATGGCAAAAATATCACCGGCAAGGCACCGGCCAAGATCAATCAGGCCGGCATTGCCCGTACCTTCCAGAACATTCGCCTGTTCAGCCAGATGACCGTGCTGGATAACGTGAAGATCGGTCTGCATAATCAGGTCAAGTACTCCATGTGGACGGGAATTTTCCGCCTGCCCGGCTTCCGTGAAAAGGAGCAGGAGATGGATTACAAGGCCATGAAACTGCTCAAGATCTTTGATCTGGACAAGGAGGCCAATCTGCCCGCTTCCAGCCTGCCCTACGGTAAACAGCGGAAGCTGGAGATTGCTCGTGCGCTGGCCACCAATCCCAAGCTGCTGCTGCTGGACGAACCCGCTGCCGGTATGAACCCCAGCGAGAGTGAGGAACTGATGAATACCATCAAGTTTGTGCAGAAGGAGTTCGGTGTGGCGATTCTGCTCATCGAACACGACATGAACTTTGTGATGGGCATCTGTGAATACATCTATGTGCTGGATTACGGCCGGGTCATCGCTCAGGGCAACGGCGAATCCATCCGCAATAACCCCAAGGTTATTGCGGCATATCTGGGAGGTGACTGACCATGGGTGAGATGCTTCGCGTAAGCGATCTGAATGTGTTCTATGGCTCCATCCATGCCATCAAGGATATCTCGTTCCATGTGGACGAGGGCGAGATCGTGACCCTGATCGGCGCCAACGGCGCCGGCAAGACTACCACCATGCACGCCATTTCCGGCCTGCTCAAACCCAAGAGCGGTACCATCGACTTTCTGGGCAGCCGCATCAGTCAGATGGAAGCCCACAAGATCATCCGGCTGGGCCTGGCCCAGGTGCCGGAAGGTCGCCGGGTGTTCAGCCATCTGACCGTGCAGGAGAACCTGTCCATGGGTGCGTTCACCCGCAAGGACGGCGCTTCCGCCATCGCGCAGGATCTGGAGATGGTGTTTGACCGCCTGCCCCGCCTGAAAGAGCGGCGCAAGCAGCAGGCGGGTACCCTGTCCGGCGGCGAGCAGCAGATGCTGGCCATCGGCCGTGCGCTGATGTGCAAGCCCAAGATGCTGCTGCTGGATGAGCCCTCCATGGGTCTGTCGCCCCTGCTGGTGAAGGAGATATTCAAGATCATCGAGGACGTGAACAAGGACGGCGTGACCGTTCTGCTGGTGGAACAGAACGCCAAGATGGCGCTGGAGATTGCCGACCGCGCCTATGTGCTGGAAACCGGCACCGTGAAGATGGAAGGCCCCGCCGACGAGCTGGCCAACAACATCGAAGTGCGCAAGGCCTATCTGGGCTGCTGAGCGGTCAAAGAAAACGATGTCTGTTGTATCCCCGCTGTGTGTTTCACAGCGGGGATTTTATTGTTTATGATCACGCTGTATCAACTGGAAAAAGTATGCTATAATAAAAAGCACTCAGCCCAGATGTCCGGCTTTGACCCGCGCGGGGCGAGTGCTTTTTGTTTTGGTATGGAGGCGGTTTTCGTTGACGAAAGATCTGACCCAGGGCGGCATCACAAAGACTCTGGTTCTGTTTTCCCTGCCCATGATTGCGGGCAACCTGCTGCAGCAGTTGTATAACATTGCCGACACTCTGATTGTGGGTCGCTTTCTGGGGGCGAATGCTCTGGCAGCGGTGGGCTCGGCCTACACCCTCATGATCTTTCTCACCTCGATTCTGCTTGGCCTTGCCATGGGCAGCGGGGCGCTGGTGTCCATCTGCTGGGGCCAGCGGGATGGCGAGCGGATGCGCTATTGTGTGGCGGCGTCCTTCTCGCTGATCGGTGTGCTGGCAGCTCTGCTCACCGTGGGCGTTTATCTGCTGGTGGATCCCATTCTCGCTTTGTTGCAGGTGCCGGAGCAGGTCTGGGCGCTGATGCGGGTGTATCTGCTGGTGATCTTCGCGGGCATCCCCGCCACCTTCCTGTACAACTATTTTGCCTGCATGCTGCGGGCGGTGGGGAACTCGGCAGTGCCGCTGGCTTTTTTGGGGATCTCCTCGGTGATGAACATCGGGCTGGATCTGCTGTTTGTTCTTCGCTTTGAATGGGGCGTGGCAGGTGCGGCCTTCGCCACCGTGCTCAGCCAGTATCTGTCCGGTATCGGGCTGGCGGTGTACAGCCTGTTTGCTGCCCGGGAGTTGCTGCCACGGCGAAAGCATTGGCGCTTTGGCCGGGCCCGTCTGGCGGAAGTGGCCAGCTATTCGCTGCTCACCTGTATGCAGCAGTCCATTATGAACTTCGGCATCCTGATGGTGCAGGGCAGGGTGAACAGCTTCGGCCCGGCGGTAATGTCTGCCTTTGCGGCCGCGGTGAAGATTGACACCTTTGCCTATATGCCTGCGCAGGATCTGGGTAACGCCTTTTCCACCTTTGTGGCCCAAAACTACGGGGCGGGCAAGGCGGACCGTATCCAGAAGGGCATCCGGCGGGCAGTGGCCATTTCGGCCGGGTTCTGCGTGGCGGTGAGCGTTCTGGTATTTGTGTTCGCAAAGCCGCTGATGCTCATCTTCGTGGTCCCCGAAGAGACCGAGATTCTGTCCATCGGCGTGCAGTATCTGCGCATTGAGGGCAGCTTCTATTGCGGCATCGGCTGCCTGTTCCTGCTGTACGGCCTTTACCGTGCCATGGAAAAGCCGGGCATGTCGGTGGTGCTCACTGTCCTTTCGCTGGGCACCCGGGTGATTCTGGCCTATGGCCTTTCTGCGATCCCGGCCATCGGCGTCGTTGGCATCTGGTGGTCGGTTCCCATCGGCTGGTTTTTGGCAGACGCGGTGGGCTTTGTATACTACTGGAAAAACCGTGCCCGGCTGCAATCTGTGCTGACCGGGAACGAAAAAGGAGAAACTACATGAAAGAACGTTTGACACATCTTTACTTCGGCAACGGCAAGGGCAAAACCACTGCTTCCATGGGTCTGGCGCTGCGGGCGCTGGGCAATGGCTGGCGGATAGTGGTGGTCCAGTTTCTGAAAAGCCACCCCAGCGGCGAGGTTGCCGGGCTGGAAAAGCTGGGCGCCAAAGTAATCCGCAGCACCGAGACCATGAAGTTCGTGTTTAAAATGACCGAGGAGGAGAAGCAGGCTGCCCGGGCTGTGCAGCAGAAGATGCTGAACGAGGCCATCCGTCTGGTGGATGAGGGTCAGGTGGATCTGCTGGTGCTGGATGAGGCAGGTTCTCTCTGCCAGCTGGATATGCTGGAGGATATGAATACCCTGCGTCAGCTGGTAGAGCACAAGCCCGCCGGGCTGGAGCTGGTGATCACCGCCCACGAGCCCGCTCAGTGGCTGCTGGATGCGGCGGACTACTGCACTGAAATGCGCTGCCATCGCCATCCCTTTGACCGGGGTATCCCGGGCCGCAAGGGCGTGGAGTTTTAAAGCATCGGATAAGAAAACAAAGAACGCCCGTGACCTGTGTGGTTTGCCAGGTCACGGGCGTTTTCGTTATTGCTTATGAAAGGATAAGAACGGAGAAATTAGACCTTTTCGGCGTTCTCATCCGCTTTGGTAGGCTCCGGCTGGGTCAGAGGGCTTACCACCGCATCCTCCAGACGGTGCTCCCGCACACGGGCGGTGTGAATGGTCACCGGCGGCAGCTTGACGGAAAAATGCGCCTGATCCTCCGGTACTGTGCCCAGCTGACCGAACACAAAGCCGCCGAAGGTGTCGTATGTATCCAGCACCTCTTCCGTAAAATCCAGCGAAAGGCTGCGGGCTACCTCTTTCAAAGGCGCGGAGCCCTGAATCCGCCAGCGGCCGGGAGCCAGCGATTCGATTTCCTGCGGCTGGGCTGCCTTTTCCAGGTCATCCTCCAGATCACCCACCAGCTGCTCCAGCAGGTCGTTCATGGTCACCACGCCGGTCACACCGCCGTATTCATCCAACACCACGGCAAAATGATTGCGGGTGCGCTTCATGTCCCGGAAAAGCACGTCCGCCCGCAGATGCTGGGGCACGAAGTAAGCCGGGCGAACGGCTTTCTCCATCACCAGAGCGCGATTGCGGTTTTGCAAACGGAAATAATCCCGTACATTCAGCACGCCGATCACATCATCGGCAGTCTCGCCGCACACCGGGTATTTGGCGAAGCGGCTTTCCCGGATGGTGGTATCCCAAACCTCGTCGCTGTCCTCCTGCCAGAGCACGGTCAGTTCGGTGCGGTGGGTGGCAAATTCGGCCACGGTGCGGTCGTCAAACTCAAACACATTCTGGATAAACTCCCGTTCTTCCTGGTCGATCACGCCTTTTTTGCTGCCCGCATCCACCATCATGCGGATCTCTTCTTCGCTCACTTCGTCCTCCTCGGCGTTGGGATCCAGGCCGCACAGCCGAAGCACAAAGTTGGTGGAGGCAGTAAGCACCCACACGATGGGCGAGGCCACCCGGGCCAGCGCCGAGATCATGCCGGACATGGCCAGCGCCAGACTCTCGGCTTTTTTCATGGCCAGACGCTTGGGTACCAGCTCACCGAATACCAGAGTGAAGTAGGAAAGAATCAGGGTGATCAGAACCACCGAAACCGCGTTCAGGGTTTGGGCGGGCACCGGTACGCCCAGACGGAGCAGGCCATCCACCAGAATACCGGCGAAGTTGTCCGCCGCGAAGGCGCTGCCCAGAAAACCGGACAGGGTAATGGCAACCTGAATGGTGGCCAGAAAACGTGCAGGCTGGCTGGTAAGCCGGGCAAGGCGCATGGCACGCTTGTCGCCCTGGGAAATAAGCTGGGCCAGTTTGGCATCGCTTACCGAGATCACGGCAATCTCAGCGCAGGCGAACACCGCGTTCAGGGCGATCAGAATGATTTGCAGAAAAATCTGCCATACAATGGGGTTCATAAATGAATATAACTCCTTTTTCGTGTATCAGGATAAAAATGAAAGCAGGCCGGAAGCCAGGGGGCGGAAGGCGTCCCGGAGCGGAGAAGAAATCCTAACGCAGCATCCGCCGAAAACGCAAGAAGACACGCCCGTTTCCCGTAAAAGCAGAAAACAGGTGTGTCTTGTATCGCCGGTCTGATTCAGTTGCAATGGGGCATCGGGCAGGGTCGCCGTCGTCCATAAGTCAAAAGCTCTCCTTTTCGGGTTTTATGGGAATGCCTAGATAATACAGGATATGAGGTGGCTTTGTCAAGCGCAGGATGGGGGCGATTTTGGGCGCTTTTACCAGTATCGGCCAGATAAACGCTGTGTGCACTGGAAAAACGGAAAAAGCGGCGAAATACCGGCAAATTTTCGGTTTTGCTGTTTTCTTGCCCCAAAAGATGTGCTATAATCATGGGTAAACTGTGAAGCAAACCAGTCGCAAAGGGAGGAAAATCAATGGCAGAAACCATCTTAGTTGTGGACTTTGGCGGCCAGTACAACCAGCTGATCGCCCGCCGTGTGCGTGAGTGCCACGTTTACAGCGAGATCGTGTCCTACACCAAGGCCATGGAGGCCATCCGGGAGAAAAAGCCCGCCGGTATTATCTTCACCGGTGGCCCCAACAGCGTTTATCTGGAGGATTCCCCCTCCATCAGCACCGAAGTGTTCGAGCTGGGCATCCCCGTGCTGGGCATCTGCTACGGCTCGCAGCTGATGATGCATCTGCTGGGCGGCCATGTATGCGTTGCCCCCGAGCGGGAATACGGCAAGACCGAGGTCACTGTGGATACCAGCAGCAAGCTGTTCCAGGGCGTGAGCGAAAAGACCATCTGCTGGATGAGCCATAACGATTACATCGAGAAGGCGGCCCCCGGCTTTACCATCAGTGCCCACACCGTCAACTGTCCCGTGGCTGCCATGGAGTGGCCCGAGCGCAACCTGTACGCCGTGCAGTTCCATCCGGAAGTTCTGCACACTCAGGAAGGCACCAAGATGCTCTCCAACTTCGTGTACAACGTCTGCGGCTGCAAGGGCGAGTGGACCATGGATTCCTTTGTGGAGAAGTCCATCGAGGCCATCCGCGCCAAGGTAGGCAATGGCAAGGTGCTGTGCGCCCTGTCCGGCGGTGTGGACAGCTCTGTGGCTGCCGTTATGCTGGCCAAGGCAGTGGGCAAGCAGCTCACCTGTGTGTTCGTGGATCACGGCCTGCTGCGCAAGAACGAGAGCGAAGAGGTTTGCAGCGTGTTCGGCCCCGAGGGCCCCTACGACCTGAACTTCATCTGCGTGAACGCCCGCCAGCGCTTCTACGACAAGCTGAAGGGCGTGGAAGAACCGGAGAAGAAGCGCAAGATCATTGGCGAGGAGTTTATTCGCGTATTCGAGGAAGAGGCCAAGAAGATCGGCACCGTGGATTTCCTGGTGCAGGGCACCATCTACCCCGACGTGGTGGAGAGCGGCGCCGGCGGCGAAAGCACCGTGATCAAGAGCCACCACAACGTGGGCGGCCTGCCGGATTATGTGGACTTCAAGGAGATCATCGAGCCCCTGCGCGACCTGTTCAAGGACGAGGTGCGCAATGCCGGCCGTCAGCTGGGTATTCCCGAGTACCTGGTGAGCCGTCAGCCCTTCCCGGGCCCCGGTCTGGCCATCCGTATCATCGGTGAAGTGACCGAAGAGAAGATCAAGATGGTGCAGGATGCCGACGCCATCTGGCGCGAGGAGATCGCCGCCGCTGGTGAGGACAAGAACCTAGGCCAGTACTTCGCGGCGCTGACCAACATGCGCAGCGTGGGCGTTATGGGCGACGAGCGCACCTACGATTACGCTGTGGCCCTGCGTGCGGTGACCACCACCGACTTCATGACCGCCGAGCCTGCCTACCTGCCCTGGGATCTGATCGCCAAGGTGACCAGCCGTATCGTGAACGAGGTTCCTCATATCAACCGCGTCATGTACGACTGCACCGGCAAGCCCCCGGCAACCATCGAGTTCGAATAAGGTAAAAGTGGATATGAGAGCCCGCAAACCCGCATAAACACTGGGTTTGCGGCTCTTGAAAATCCTCTTTGATAGCAGATTGATCGCATTTGCCCAATTTCGATTTATTCTTTAATGATCGAAAGACTGGCGAATGCGCGGTCAATTTATCCGAAAAGAAAAAGGTCACCGAAAGGTGGCCTTTTTCTCGTATTGGGTAGCTTGAGCGAGCGACAACCACCAGCTAAGCTGGTGGAATAAAAACGGCTTTAGCCCTAGACCTAGACAAAGAGAAACCTCCCCGTAGAATAGAGTGTGGGTTTGCCAACCACATTCTAGGAACAGAGAGGTTTATCT